>NZ_JCACVY010000001.1:0-117842 GCF_058833935.1 Roseomonas sp. TS2
GGCGGCGGTGTCCGCCGGCAGGCCGGCGGCGCCGAGGCGGGTGGGCGGCAGGGCGGGCGCGGCGCAGGGCGCGGCCAGCACATCCTCCGGCAGGGAGAGCACCACCGGCCCCGGCACGCCCTGCGTGGCCATGCTCCAGGCGCGGGCGATCAGCTCCGGCACCTCGTCCGGGTGCGTGGCCTCGCCGACCCATTTGGCGATGCCGCCGAACATCGCCCCGTAGTCGATCTCCTGGAAGGCGCGGCGGCGCAGGTCGCGCTTCTCCACTTGGCCGATCAGCAGGATCAGCGGCACCGCGTCCTGCTCGGCGGTGTGCAGCGCGATGGCGGCGTTGCAGGCGCCGGGCCCGCGCGAGACCAGCACAATGCCGGGCCGGCAGGTGAGCCTGGCATCGGCCACCGCCATGAAGCCCGCCCCGCCCTCGTGGCGGCAGGTCACGAGGTCGATGGAGGGGTGCGCGTGCAGCGCATCGAGCAGCGCGATGTAGGATTCCCCCGGCACGCAGAAGGCGCGGTCCGCCCCCCGCGCGGCCAGGGTGTCGAGGAGGATCTCGGCGGCGGTCTTGGCGTTTCCCATGCCGGATGGATAGCGCGCCAGCACATGCGCCGGCTTGCAGTAGCAGCTATGGTCCCAGGCTATGGACCAGACGCGGCTCCGCTCCCTGCTGGCGATCGCCGAGCATGGCGGCTTCGGCCGGGCGGCGGCGGCGCTCGGCCTGGCGCAGCCCAGCCTGTCGCGGCAGATCGCGCTGCTGGAGCAGGAGGTCGGCCGGCCGCTGCTCTACCGCCACGGCCGCGGCGCCCGGCTGACCGAGGACGGGCAGCGCCTGGCCGATGCCGCCCGGCCGCTGCTCACGGCGCTGGCGAACCTGCCCTCGGCGCTGGACGACCCGGTGCCGCGCGGCCAGGTGGTGCTCGGCGTGCCCACCTTCATGTCCGTGCATCTGGCGGAATCGATCTTCGGCGAGCTGCGGCGGCGCTACCCCCAGCTGAACATCCGCCTCGTCGATGGCTTCAGCGGCTTCATCAACCAGTGGCTGACGGAGGGGAGGCTCGACATCGCCATCCTCTATGACAGCCAGCGCAGCCGGGCCATCACGGCGGAGGTGCTGGCGGAGGAGGATTTGCTGCTCTTCGCCCGCCGGCGCCGGGCCGCCGACCTGCCGGGCCAGGAGGCGGTGCCGCTCTCCGCCCTGTCGCGGCTCGACCTGATCCTGCCCGACCGGCAGCACGGGCTGCGGCGCGCGCTGCAACGGGCCGGCGCGCATCCCGACCCGCGGCTGCTGCTGGAGGTGGACAGCCTGACCGCCATCCGCACGCTGGTCGAGCGCGGCATCGGCTGGAGCGTGCTGCCGCGCGCCGCGCTGACGCGGGAGGCGGCGGACCGGCGCTACGTGCTGCGGGGCATCGGCACGCCGCCCCTGCGCGCGCGGCTGATGGTGGCGCTCAGCCCCACCCGTGCGGTGACGCCGGCCCTGCGTGCCGTTCTCGCCCACCTGCAGGCCATGGTCGTCCGGCTGCAGGCGGGCGGCGTCATGACGCCGCCCTCGCCGGCCTCCCTTCGTCCCGGAGGCTGAGCGGAGCGGCCGCATTCCGCGCCGGCGAACCGGAAGGCCCCGGCCGTGTTGATGTGCTGTGTGCCCTCCAGCCAGAGAGAAACCGAAGCATGGCCGATCCATCCAGCCCCAAGGAGCTTCCTGGCAATCACGGGCAGTTCGGCAGGAACATCGCGACGGAGGAGTACAAGCCCCTGGACAACCATGAGGGTGAAGGCCGCGCCGCTCCTCCCCCCTCCGCCCCGGCCGGGACGGATGGCCGCAAGGCGGGCAGCTGATGCCGTTGCCGGTGCGCGAAAGGAGCCATGGAGATGCAGGCTGGTGAACAGGAACTTTCGGACGAGGAGCTGCGGACGCTCGAGAGCCTGCTGGCCCGGCTGAGCGGGCGCGGAGCGAGCCTGCCCAAACCGCTGTTCCGCTTCATCACCGAGGTCTCGGCCACCGCCAATGTGGATCTGCTGGTGCGCGACGGGGAGGGACGCGTGCTGCTCGCCTGGCGGGACGATGCCTTCGGCACCGGCTGGCACGTTCCCGGCAGCATCATCCGCCACCGGGAGGACATGGCCCACCGCATCGAGGCCTGTGCCCGGGATGAGTTCGGCTGCGCGGTGGAGGCCGCCGAGCGGCCGGTCGCGCTGCTGCAGATCTTCGACGATCGCGGCCATTCCATCTCGCTCTGCTATCCCGCGACGCTGCGCGGCAGCCCCGGAAAGCGCGTCGTGGAGCCGGGCGGCACACCCGAGGCGGGCGACCTGTGCTGGTTCACGAAGCTGCCCGCCGCGCTCTATCCCAGCCACTTTGTGTACCGCGAGGTGCTGGAGGCGCTGGAGCACGGGCAACTGGGCGAGGGCGCCCGGCTGTTCACCCAGCGCGCCGGCCGCCGCGGCACCAGCCAGGCGATGCCGGAGGGCGGGATCCGCGATGACGCGCCCCTCGCCTGATAAGGGAGAGGCAGACCGCATCGCGGCTTCCCGGCCTGTCCCATGGCTGGGCCACGGTGGTGCGCCGCCCGCTTACACTGCGCCGGACGCAGCAGAGGCCCGCCGAAGCGGGCCCTTGCTGAACACCTGCATTCTCCGAGAGGATTTGGAGCAGCCATGGGAACCGGGGAATGAAAGTCTCTGACCGCGGGCAAGTGGCCGCTGCGAGGACGAGTCAGGCCGGCGCGCCCGTTTATAGTCGCCAGGCTGGCGTCCAAGATCGCTGCGCGAGACGAGCTCGTCCGATTTGTTCGCCACATCGAGGCTGTCGGCGAGCCTCCACGCAATGGCCGCCCAGCTGACAATGGGCGCGAAGATCCGTCCAGACCGCTACGCGCCCCAGCACTGGCGAATGCGCGTCAAGTTAGACCGATCGGCCAAAGCCTGGAACGCCCTGGCCCGTGTTGATCGCGCGGTCGGCGTGGCTGTCTGCGGGCGGACGTGACTCGCTGCTGCGCCGCCGGCACTGGGCGGCCCATCGTCGACCGCGAGGCGGCGGTACGCTGATGCCGGCTTTTATCAACCCACAGTTGCCGACTGGAGCGGCCCCCAATTCGACCGGACACGCGGCGCAACCGTGAGGGCCTAGGTGGAAGCCTAGGCGTGCGCCTATGTCGAAGCCCATCGAGCGTGTCGAAATCGTCACCGGCCGCGAGCGCCGCCGACGCTACACTGCCGAGGAGAAGGTCCGGCTGGTCGAGCAGACGATGCAGCCCGGCATGACGGTTTCTGCCGTCGCCCGGTTCCACGGCGTCTCCCCCAGCCTGCTGTTCCAGTGGAGGCGGCGCATGGCCGAGGGCGGGCACGAGGCGGTCAGGGCAGACGAGGACGTGGTCCCCGTCAGCCGCGTCCGCGAACTCGAGGCAAAGGTGCGCGAGTTGGAGCGCCTCCTCGGCCGCAAGACCATGGAAACCGAGATCCTCCGCGAGGCCCTGGAAGCCGCACGCCCAAAAAAACACGCGTGGCACTTGCCGTCGCCGCCACGGGGCGGTTCCCGGTGAAGCCCGTGGCCGACACCCTTGGCGTCGCCAGGTCCAACCTGGCCGACCAGCTCCGGCGCCCCGACCGGCCGCGGCGTGGCTCCTACCGCCGTGCCGAGGACGAGGCCGTACTGGCCGAGATCCGCGCCATCACCGATGCCCGCCCCACCTATGGCTACCGCCGCGTCACCGCCTTGCTGAACCGCGCCAGGCGCAGCACCGGCGAGCCCCCGGTCAATCACAAGCGCATCTTCCGGCTGATGCGCCTCTCCTCAATGCTGCTTCAGCCCCACATCGGCAGGCGGCCGATCCGCGCCCATGAGGGCACCGTCGTCACGCCCGCCTCCAATCAGCGCTGGGCCTCCGATGGCCTGGAGATCTCGTGCTGGAACGGCGAGGTGGTCCGCGTCGCCTTTGCCATCGACACCCATGACCGCGAGATCATCGCCTGGGTCGCCACCTCCGGCGGCGGCATCTCCGGCGAGATGATCAGGGACATGATGCTGGACTGCGTCGAGCGCCGGTTCGACGCCATCCGCGCCCCGCAGCCTGTCCAGTGGCTTGCTGACAACGGCTCCGCCTACACCGCCGCCGAGACGACCGACTTCGCCGCCGCGCTGAACCTCATTCCGTGCTTCACGCCGGTCCGCAGCCCCGAAAGCAACGGGGTCTGCGAGGCTTTCGTCAAAACCCTCAAGCGCGACTACGCCCGCGTGAACCCCAGACCGGACGCCATCTCCGTCCTCCAGCAACTCCCCGCCTGGTTCGAGGACTACAACACCATCCACCCTCACTCCGGCTTGCGCATGCGCTCGCCGCGTGAGTTCATCGCTGAGCAGTCAGCCAACCACGCCGCATGTCCGGTTTGATAGGGGCCACTCCACCGACAGAGCAGCTCTAGCTGCTATCGGCACCGGCTGTGCCGCCTGATCTCGTCAGAAAACTGTTGCAGAGATTACCTCGATTGTACCTCAATCGCGGTTGCAGGCCATCCGGGCAAGTCGCTACCGCGAAGAGGAACACCAACGATGCCAGATGTCGCTGGAGTCTACGCTTCCGCTGCTGCACTTCTACCAACTTGGTACGCCACTGCCTACATCGTGGGCATATCCTGCATGTGGTGGATGTCAAAGCAGCTGTTGCGACGCTGGCCTCCAGGTGGTTTTCAGGTCGCAATCAGCGCTAGGCAGGCCGATTTCTTATTCCTGGTCGTCGCGTTCGGCGTTGTGTTCGGTGGGCGATCCGGATATTTGTTTAATTCGATAATTCTTGACGGAGCAAACATATACGCGGCTGAGTTTTTGTCCGGCGGCATGTCGTCATCCGGTGCTTTTCTTGGCGTGGCAGTGGCAGTGTTTTTATTCTCGCGCATCCACGGTATCTCAGTATTGCGTTGTTTGGATATGGTGGCGCTGACCGCGCCTTTCGCTGTCATTCTGATCAGATTTGCAAGTTTTATAGAGGACGATTACCGGGGGGTAGAGACTAGTTATTTTGCTGGTCTGCCCGATGGTCAGGGCGTGCTTCGGCATCCGGTCGCTCTGTATGACGCGCTGCTGCAGGGCGCCGTTCCCGGACTTTGCTTGTTTTTCCTGGTGTGGCGCAAACCGATTGTTTGGCGCAGCGGCTTTGCGACTGGTGCCTTCGCAATGTGGTACGCTCTTGTCCGACTGATGACCGATCCGCTTCGATCTGCGCAAAGCGAGAACTTGGTGGTCGAAGCGCAAATGGGTATCGTGTTTGCCGTTGGCTTTCTACTGACGTGCCGTTCGCTCGTGTCGTCTCGCCGGCACTCTATCATGACTCCCTCCAGTCTTAGTCCGACGCTTCGCCGCCATGCCGGTTTAGGCTGCGGCGCCTCAGCTGAGAGCACCTTCGGATCCCGGTTTGCAACGGCTTCCTCGATTGCTGCCCTGAGTGTAAACTTGGCTGGCTGCAGCGGAACAACGAAGGATCAAGTTCCGAATTTACCGCCCGCGATCCCGGTGAGCGTTGTTTTGACAAATCCTAATGCTGAGCCGCGCTGCCAGTGTCAGAACTCCCAAGGTGCTTACGCTGAGAACACGTCTGACGTGGCACGGCAGGTTAGGTGGTCGGTCAACACCCGCGACACGCTTAGTGGCGAGTTCCTGAAACCTATTGAGGGCAACGGTTTGGTCCCCGCGCGATCTGGGAACGTGAACGGTCGCACATTTCTTGGATGTACGATCCACGACCCTGCAACTAGCTGCCGCTTCCAGGCAGCCTACTCTCTTCGCCAGAACGTTGCCGTGAGGGTAAATCCGATCGAGGCTTGGGGCTCGTATGGCGCGGTTAGCGCGCCCTCAGTTTCGACATGTACATCCTGGTGCTCTGATCCACAAAATCCGAATTCGGGCTCGTGCCTGCCCCTAGGCGTTCGGTTCTATTCCGCAGTAGCGCCCCTCGCCCAGATGATTGACGCGGCTCAGTCTGGCGGCACGGTTCGACGAGCCGACGTTCTCCAACGTTATAACCTCACAGATGCTGACGATACCTGCCAACGTGGCGATATCACAGTTGCTGCTGGCCGCGTTGTAAATGAAGGCAGAACCGAAGCCTGTCAGATCCCAAGCACGAACCTGCCTCCACGAGTCCTACAAACCCTCAACATCGATCCCCAGGGTCTCACGACGCCAGGCCGTATGATTAGCGTGCTACCGCAGCGCGCCGAAGCTGTTGCTACGCCGCCTGCCCCGCAAATCTTTGCCACTCATGGCGCGACATTTGATCGTCTTGATAATGCGCCATACATCGTCTTCGATGGTGCCGGTGGAGATCGACTGACGGCAATCTTTGGTGGACATGTCATCGGCGCCGCCCGCGTTTCACGACCGAGTGGTAACGCCGGACAGCCGTTCAGGCAAACCGTCGTGGCTACCTCCAACGGTTGTATCGCCGTGGACGAGCCATGAGGGCTCTCGCTGTGAGCCGAGGCTGGCAAGTCTTTGCTAGCGCAATTGTACTTGCCGCCTCCTTGTGCGCGCTAAGCGACAGCAGCGCTAACGGGCGGCCGGACCGTGCACCGGCTCCCCCCAATGGTGATCGCACTGCGCCACGTCCGCCCCTCGATTTGAGTCCACTAATCGCTAACAATCCATTTCCCGATCAGGATGCAGTTAACGCCTTTCAGGACTACATCGCGAGGCTACAGCTGTCGGTCGGGCGGCCGATCGAGATACCCTCCGAGTTCTTTCAGATTGCTCCGAAGATTACAGCCTGGGGCTACACTTTTCGGACGAATGAAATTGGCACCGTGGACGTCACTTTTCAGCAGGTATTTCGAGCGGCAGATTTGTTCGAATCAATCCGAAATTCGGTAGCAAACCTCAGGCACGATGGCTGCTCTTTCTACCGTGTCGTCGATGTGCAAGTCGCCGCGTATTCTCAACGTGCCATCAGCTTCATTGGCAGTGTAGAAGGCAAACAACGGGCGTGTGGTGATTGGCCTTGGGGTGGTGGATGGGCCACCGACCTTGGGGATTTGCGTGGCACAGTTGTCGGTAATTTTAGCTTCCGTGCGGAAGAAACGTCGGAATTCAGCCGTGCTCGCAGTCGGTATAGTGGACAACTACGGGCGAACTCACCGCAAGTGAGCATCGACGTTGATTTGTCATCAATATTCGGAGTTGACACAAATTCTGTTGTCGGACAAATATTGGAGGCCATCACTACAACGCCTGTCGGCGCCCTCATAGTTCCAGCCAGCCCTAACATAGCACTCCTGATTGCAATAAACAATATCAGTTCCCAAGCACATAGAATACCTGAGAACACCTTTATAAATGGGGAGTTCTTAGAACAAAATGACGGTCGAGTTCTGTCTCGTCAATATAGAGATTTTCTTTCTGCTATAACTGGCGTTACGTGGAGCATCCAACCTCAGTTTAGGATAGATCCAGGGCTGTCGGGGTTTGAGGGCAGCTCCCAGGAACCGTTCATTCGGATTGCATTCACCACTCGCCTACGCCCCAATTGGCCATTTGAGTGGGTAAGGGCAGATATTGAAGAGGAAATTCGTATTATTCGCTCATTCAAGGAGCCGTCTCGGCAAATTGTTGTCCAACGTGGGGAAAATTTGTGGAGATTGGCAGAAAGAGAGTACGGAAACGGCTTTCTTTATCACCTGCTTGCCGCCGCCAATAGGATTGACCCGCGCAGTATGGACCGACTGCGTGTCGGAAATATTCTAGTTCTTCCTCCACGGCATGCTTTATCGCCGCTTAATGGTACGGAGTTCGTGATACCTGGAGAAAGAATTCAAGATATTTGCCGTCGACGTCAGCCAGATGCGGTTCAGAGCTGTGTAACGGCGGTTAGGGCGCTGAACCAGCTGTCGCAGCGGCATCGACTCCATGCGCTTCAGCGCCTGATGTTGCCAGAAGGCACAGCCAGGTGACCCTGAAGATCAGATGATTGGCAGCGAGGGCCTCAAGCACTCGTCTTTGCTGTGCAGGCAGGCTTGGCTGATGGGGATGGTTGCTGAGAAGAAGGCAGTGGTGGCGTTTCGGAGACCTGGTCCAGTATGGTGGCATCCTCAGCCCAGCCGTCGGCGGACCCGAAGTGTTAAGCTTGGGCGCCTCGCGTCTGTCGGACCTTCCGCCGCTTGACCGACTTCCTCGCTAAGGCCCCGACACTCGACGCCAACTGGCGCGCGGTCGTCCTGTTCGGCCGCAACGTGGCCTCCTACAAGTTCGCCTTGGCCAAGACCCTGATCGGGCTTGCCGACCGCGCCGACGACCGCGTGCCATTGGAGGAGCTCGCCGGCCCCTTCGCCCGGCACCTCTGCGAACACCTGAAGCTCGTCGACAAACAGACCACCTCCCGGTCGAGCAAGTTCCTGGACGCATGCCGCGCCTTCAACCGCGGCGAGCTGTCCGAGGACGCGCTGGTCGGCACCACCGCCCGGCTCGGCTTCGTCAACGTCATCGATGCCTTCCACGTGGTCGGCCGCGGGCCGGTCCCGGTCCGCTTTTTCGAGGACGAGAGAGGGGGCAACCGCGGCGGAGGCGGCGCCATCCGTCTGACTGACAGCCTGCGGCGGCTTACAGGCTCGGTGCAGGGCGCCGGGCTCGCTGACGAGACCGAGGCACGCTGGCGGCTGGTCGAGGCCGCCTGGCAGCTTGACCTGCCCCGAGCCGGCATCGCCGTGCAAGCAGACGCCACGCAGGATCTGCTGTTTGTCGAGGCCGAACAGCGCCGCATCCGGCGGACGGGTCTGACCCGGGTTCGAGGGGCGCTGAACGGCTATCAGCGCGGGCGCTGCTTCTACTGCCGGGCTGAGGTGCCGCTCGCGGCGACCGACGTGGATCACTTCTTCCCTTGGGTGCTGAAAGAGCGTGGCGAGATGCCGGACGCTGACTGCGTCTGGAACCTCGTGCTCGCCTGCCGGGGCTGCAACCGGGGCGAGCGCGGCAAGTTCGCGGCCGTGCCCTCGCCGCGGCTGATTGCGCGCCTGCATGAGCGGAACAACTGGCTTGTGGACAGCCACCACCCCTTGCGGGAGACTATCATGCTGCAGACGGGCGCCGACGCCGATACGCGGGCGTCATTCCTGCGGTCGCGCCAGAGGATTGCGCTCGATACCCTCGTGCATGAGTGGGAACCGAAGATGGCGGCCGCGGATGGATGAATCGGCCGACGATACGGTCGCCTACTACGACCGGCACGCCGCGGAGTTCTCGGCGCAGACCGCCGGCCTCGACATGTCGGGGCTCTACGGGCGCTTCCTCAGGTACATCCCGCGGGGTGGCCGGATTCTCGACACGGGCTGTGGAGTGGGGCGCGACACGCTGGCCTTCGTCGAGCGGGGTTATCCAGTGGTGGCCTTCGACGCCTCGGCCGAGATGGTGCGGCTAGCGCGGGAGCGGATTGCCGGCCAAGCCGAGGTCCTGCACATGCGCTTCGAGGATGTGGCCTGGCGTGGAGAGTTCGACGGCATCTGGGCATGCGCTTCCTTGCTGCACGTGCGGGCGTCGGGGTTGCCCGCCGTCGCCCGGCGGCTTGCAGCCGCGCTCCGGCCCGGCGGGGCCTTCTACATGTCCTTCAAGCATGGCGCGGGCGAGCGCGTGGCAGCGGGGCGACGCTTCACCGACCACACAGAGGAGACGCTGCGCGCCGCGCTGAGCGGCACCGACCTGACGCTGATGGAGGTCTGGACAACGACCGACGTTCGGCCCCAGCGCTCCGGCGAGCGCTGGCTGAATTCTGTTGCCGTGCTGCCCGGGAGATAGATGCCTTTGCCATCACTTGATGACCTCACCGACCCTGCTGCCGTGCGGCAGGCGATTGCACGATTTGACGAGCTGGGTCGGGAAGAGTTCCTCCGCCGTTATGGCTTCGGCGCAGCCCGGCGGTTCTGGATTGTGGTAAACGGCAAGAGGTACGACTCGAAGGCGATCGCCGGCGTCGCTTGGAGCTTCCAACACGCCGCTGGTGACCGGTGGCTGCGAGCCGAGGATTTCTCCGGCGGTGATGCGACCGTACGACGGAAGCTTGAAGAGTTGGGGTTCCCTGTTCTTGTCGAGCCATTGCCGGATGCAGTTTCCGGCGCTGCCAAAGTGGATCCGCAGGCAGCTCGGTCAGACAAGGCGGCGCAACAGCAAACCTGGATCTTCCAGGCCACGCCGCGAGACTTTAACATCTCAGGGTACCTGGCAACGCGACCGGCTGACTTCCTCTGGGTCGTCCGGCAGAACAGCTCGAAGATGGTGGTAGGCGACCGCGTGTTTGCATGGCGGGCAATCGGTGACGACGATAGGGCTCTGAGCGGCGTTATTGCAGAGGCCGAGATCATGGATTTGCCGTCTGTCCGTCCAGAGGATGCTGTAGCCGTTCCTTACTGGATCCCCAGGAGCGGCAGCGCTGATCCGGCGTTGCCGCAGAACCGTGTCAGGCTTCGCCTGCTGCGCCTCGCCGAGGGGCGAGACATTCTTCATAGAGACACTGTCGCATCCGACCCGGTGCTCGCCAAGATGCCGCTGCTGAGGCGTCGGACCGGCACCAACTTCCTCCTGGAACCGGACGAAGCCGAGGCCCTGTCGGTCTTATGGTCCAGCGTGAAATCTATGCTCATCACGGCTGGCACGACGGCAGATGAGGTCGAGGCCGACGTTGCAGAAATACGGTCCGACACGACGATCCCGGAGACGACACGGCTGGCTCTCGTCGAGGCGCGTCGCGGGCAGGGGCAGTTCCGGGCGGGTTTGATGCGCCGCTGGGCCGGCGCGTGCGCCGTGACGGGGATTGCAGTCTCCCAAATCCTCCGCGCCTCGCACGTCCTGCCCTGGCGGGAGGCGACGAATGCCGAACGGCTGGATTCGCGCAATGGCCTCCTGCTGGCGGCACACCTCGATGCGCTCTTCGACAACGGCCTCATTTCGTTCGAGGACGACGGCACTATGCTGGTGTCCGCCACTCTCTCGGGGACGGATCGCGCGCGGCTTGGGCTGCCCAGCCCGTTGCGGGAACCCCTGACACCGGCCGAGCAGGGTTTCCTGGCCCGTCACCGACGCTCCAAGTTCCGATGCTGACGATTGCCCCAAGCAGCGATCGGCGATCTCTCGCCGCGGCCGAGGCGGCTGGTGTCGGCACGGCGGGCAGGGTAGCTTTCATATCTCTTCCGAGATGGCCTGCCTTGCCGATCAGGTTCAACCTCCTGCTGTCCTCTGCCGGGCTCGACCTGAGCGATGTCCGCCTGCTGCGCCACAAGGAGCGTGCGGCGCCCGGCAGGAGCCCCTACGAGCTCTGGCGCGACAATTTGCCGCTGTTCGAGGCTTATCAGGCGCGGCAGGGGGTCACCCAGCGCTCGAATTTTGGCGATGCCCACTACTGGGCATCCTTCGTCGTGACCCCGGCCGAAGAGACGCTCTTTGCTGGCATCTACCACATCACGGGGCGCGAACTGCTGACCGTCGACTCGCCGATGATCCAGCGAGACGAGATCAACCCGGCTGGCTCATGCGATACCTATGCCGCGACCCGCATGGAGTTGCTGGCCGACCTGAGCGGCCGCATGGTGATCGACTGGGGCGTTGGCACACGCGCCTGGATCCAGCGTGCTGACAAGCAGGACAAGGTCATCTTGGAGGTCCGTCGCGTCTTTCAGGAACCGGAGTTCCCAGGCTTCCAGCGCTTCGTCGAGTCTCTCTCCCGCATCGCCTTGTTGCCGAAGGGCTGGGTGCAGGCATTGCGGGCCAGCCGCGGTGTGTACCTGCTAACCTGCCCGCGAACCCGCGAGCAGTATGTCGGGTCGGCCACGGGCGAAGGCGGTTTCTGGCAGCGATGGCTGGACTACTTCGACACCGGCCACGGCGGGAATGTCGAGTTGAAGAGCCGCGAGCCGAGCGACTACCAGGTTACCATTCTGGAGGTGGCCGGCAGCTCCGCATCCGTCGAGGACGTCCTGCATATTGAGGCACTTTGGAAAGCCAAGCTCCAGAGCCGTGAGATGGGGCTGAACCGGAACTGACCGGGGCGCGCACCGTACCCGGCGACGGCGGCGCAGCCACTCAGGCCTTCACTGCATCCTCCTGCACCACCGAACCGATGAATGGGGGCTCGCCGCAGTCCGAGCACCAGAGCTCCCGGCAGAGCCCGATCAGGTGCAATCGAGTATCGCGCCCGACCAACGAGATCAGCACCCGGCGCTGGAAGATCCGGACGCGGCAAACACAGGGCGACCGCAGCGCTTGGTCCTCGGCCAGGTCGCCGGCGGTGAATGTGAAGGCGGGGTCCATGCCGGCCATCGCACCTGGGGAGCCGCTACATTTCGGCTAACGGCCTGCGGCAGCAGCACGCCGCCGCATGACAACGTATCCGCTTGCCTGGAGGTGCCTAAGGAGCGTCTCGGCTGCCAGCAGCGCCGCATACTCGACGCCGGTCCGGCGCGCCTTGCCGCGCTCGTCGAAGCGCATCGCATAGGCCAGCGAGTCCGCCACCTCGGCCGGATCCGCCGGGCGCAGGGTGCTCCCGGCTATGTCTTCCAGCACCAGAGGCGGCTCGTAGCAGCCAAGCTCCCGCAACAGCTCGGTGACGGTCGCCACCACGACCTCGGCGGGCAATGCCGGCTGCAGGCCGCGCCCCAGGCCCCGTGCCTTCGCGGCCGCCTCCTGGATGCTCATGGAACGGGTGGCAATGGCCGTGGTAATCACCTCCCGCATGCGCCGGAGGACTTCAGGTCTGACCGGACCAGGCTCGCTCATGCTGCCATGATGTTCTATTTTTGTTCTAAAGACAATACCGGACATGGCGAGCCCTCGGTACGGGTGATGCTGTTTCGAGTTCGTGCTGAAGCCCATAAGCTGAAGGGACCGGCGCGGAGGATGAGCAGACCCATGGACCCGGAATTGCTGAACTGGGACGCCTGCGGGCGCATCACCCTCGACCAGGACCGGTGGCCACAGTTCGGGCCAGTGCCCTCGGCTCCTGGCTTGTACCGCATCACGCTGGACGGTGGCTTCGTCTACATCGGTCAGACAGCCAACCTCGATCGCCGCATGCGCGAATACCGGCGCCCGACCGACGGCACGATCGGCGAGGAGGTTATTCACCTCGCCATCCAGCGTGCCAGTGGAGGGCGGCTCGAGATCTGCGCTGATGCCCTACTCACGAATGCCGCGCGGCGCCGGCATTACGAGCGGACAGCCATCGCCGAGGCGGCAAAGCTGGGCCTGCGCCTGCTGAACCGCACCGGAGGCCCGAACCCGGACCGCATAGCGCTGGAGATTGCCTATCACGAGCGGCGGCTGGCCTGCCTCAGGACAGCGTTGATGCAGCTCGAGCCGGCGTAGGCCCGCTGTTCACCGCCGATCAACGGTCGTTGGTCCGTGGTGAACAGCGGGCCAGTTGCCGGTGCTGCGGACGGCTTCGGGCGCTACTTGTGGCCTGCCCTCCGCCATTCCCAGGGCGGCATGCGCTTGGCTTCCGGCAGCCCCCAGAGCCCTCTGTGCCCGACTTGTGCCTCATGCTCGAGGCGAAGAAGTACGGGATCATCGCTGTACTGCCGGTACACCCAGGCGGCTCCGCGGCGGACCATCTCGGCGTTGATTTCCTGAAGGCCGGCGTAGACGCGGCCCACAGCGCGCCGGTAGCGGTCGGTGCCGCGGACGACAACCCGAACGGTCTTGCCGAAGGCCAAGTCCGACAGCGACCGTCGGGCCTGGGTGCCGTAGGGCTGGCCGCGCTCGGGTGTATCGATCTCCGCCAGCCGGATCCGCACCTCCGCGTGCCGCTCAGTCAGGAGGGTCAGGGTATCGCCGTCGGTGATGCCGACGACGCGCCCCATGATCTCCTCGGCTGCCGCCAGCTGCGCCAGTAGGCAGAGAATGGTGCTGAGCAGGATCCGCGCCATCACCACCGGAGCACGCAACTGGGTCGGTGCCATGGTGTATAGGGTCGCCGGACAGGGTGAAGGCGAGGTGAACGCCGCGCACCGTTGGTCCGTTCGCCTCGATGCCGCTGATCGAGCGTCAGGGGATCCGCCGCTTCGTCACCGCCACGGAAAGCGTGGCCGGGCTGAGGTCGAAGGTGGCGGAGGGCGAGATGTTGCGCGCTATCACCCGGACCGTGTTGTTGGTCCAGGCCGCTCTCCAGGGCGAGTTCACAGAAGGGGCAGCGGAAGTTGCGACCGGCCCGCAGCAATGACAAGCTGGCCAAAGGCAGAAGGCGGCCGACTTGGTTTGCAGTTCGACGACCGTGAACTTGCAGCGGTCAATGGAAGTTGACGTTGCGATGGAAGGCACCAAAGGTCGCCTGCAGCCAGGCGATGTCCGCCTGCCACTCCGCAAGCGCCTTGGTCATATTGGCAGCCCGGGGTCGGGCCATGGCGATGCAAAACCGCAAATGTCGGACGATGCGCTGCAGCCGGACGGAGCTGCCCGGCACGCCGCACTCCGCCCGCATCGCGGCTGGCATGTCCCCCGGGAGCGGCCGCTCATAGGCCCGGCGCAGGATGTCCTGCCGGCGCCAAGCCGAGATTCCGGAAACGCCGACCTGATAGCCCATCAGCTTGAGGAAGCTCTTCTCGTGCCAGTCAGCCTCGGTAAAGCGGCCGCGCGCACCTTCGGAGCCGAAGGAGGGCAGCGGTGGCGCGCTGCTCGGGGCCGCTGCGGGCGGTACGGCTCGAGGCGGTGCCGGCGAGGCAAATGCGCTCCGCGGCGGTGGGGGCGGCTGGCGTGGAGGGGGCCAGGCCGGCGCTAATGCGGTCGCTATCCCCGGATGGCTCTCGACCGCTCTGGCGCTCACATACTCAATCACCGGCAGCCGGCTGGCAGAGGTGAGAGGCGAAGCGCCGTAGGTTCGAGGCGTCGCGGGCAGCGGCGTTGGTGACGTGGCGCCGGCTGAAGGCTGTGTGGGCTGCGCCCTCGCCGACGTTGCGGTTGGAGCCGGATCGGCCTGTGCCACAGAGAACAGCCCGAACAGGAACATGGCGCACAGGGCAGCAAAAAGGAGGCCCACGGCAACGGCATCGTGGGGCTTCATGCCGGAGTGGCCTGCAGCAGCAGTCCCCACTCCCGCCATGCCAAGGCAGATCAGAAGCTTGACGAGCACGATCTGCTGGGGGTGGTGCGTCGGAGATGCCTTCCCCGACGACCGGGGAACGTCAGCGCCAAGGGGCATGCTCAGCCTCCCATCCGCATGGGGCGGTGAGCAGCCGCACCAAGGAGCCCGGCAGCCAGACGCTCGGGCCCCGCTTCGCCTCCCTGCCCACGGCGACGCAGGAACTGCGCAGGGCATTGCACGCCACCTCCCGCACCATCCCGCGCCTCCCTATCCGCAATGCAGCTTCTAACTCGTGAGTTGAATGATTATACTGGAGAAATGGTCGCACGGTCTTCTCTATGAGACAATCCAGAAATTTGGATGATCCGCTAACTTCCCCGGCTCTGCTTTGGGAGTCCCAAGTCCGTATTGCCCAGCTGCAAAGCCGCCAAGCCGTCCTTAGGGCGGTGGCCGAGCATGACCGGCTTGGCAGTGCGGCCTTCCTGCGGAAGTACGGCTACGGCACGCCAACCGGCTACTGGATCCTGCACGAAGGCAAGCGCTACCCGTCCAAGGCCATCCTGGGCGTGGCCTGGCACTATGAGGACCCGGCTCGCCCGGTGCTTCGCCCAACCCAATTCAGTGGCGGCGAGGCGACCGTGCAACGAAAGGCGGAGCAACTGGGCTTCAAGGTCGTCGTCGATTCGGCCCTGCAGCCCGCAGGCCAGCTCCTCTCGGGGCAACTGACGCCAGACGAAGTCTACACACGGGCCGATCTGGCCGAGCGACTGGGGATTAGCCCCGGCGCCATGGGGTCGGGCGTTTTCCGGCGGAAGGGCTCGTCCTCGGTGCTGCTGTTCGTCACCGAGCACAAGTCCGCCGATCGCACGCCGTACGAGGACCGCCTGGAATGGGACGTGCTCCACTGGCAAGGGCAGGAGAAGCGCGGGACAGACGCCTGGATCGTCGAACATGTCGAACGCGGCCTGGAACTCCTGGTCTTCTACCGCCGCCAGAAAGGGGAGCTCCCGGGCTACGGCTTCCGTTATCTCGGCCCCTTCACCTACGTCTCACACCAGACGCCGGGCGGGCCGGGCGCCAGCAGCTTTGTTCTCCAGCGCGAGGGCACCCTTGGGCAGGCGGACCTGTCCATCGGTGCCCAAGAGGCCAACGAGCAGCCCTTCGATCCGCAGAACCTGGAGGACGCGCGAACCACCGTTCTGCGCGCCATCAAGGCCCGACGCGGCCAGACCGAGTTCCGCCGCAGCCTGATGGTGGCCTACGGCGAGCGCTGCGCCGTCACCGGATGCGCCGTTGCCGACGTGCTGGAAGCCGCGCACATCCTGCCGTATTGCGGCGATAAAACCAACCATCCCTCGAACGGTCTTCTGCTGCGGGCAGACCTGCATACCCTCTTCGACTGCGGCCTGATTGCAGTCGATCCCAGCGGTGCGGATGGCCCGAAGCTGGTCGTCGCATCCTCCCTCCACGATTCGGAGTACGGCGGCCTCGATGGGCGGCCGCTCCGTCCAAGGGAGCCCGGGGCGGTGCCTATCAGCTCCGAGGCGCTTACCCTGCGGCACGCTGAGTTCATTCGCCGGCATCGGCGGCAGGTGGCGGACGGCGCATGAGCCATGTCACCGCAGTCGCACTGATGATGTCGGACCGCGAGGAGGATAGCCTCGGCGTGCCGCCCCCGCCGCTCGCCGCGCTCCAGGCTTGGCTCCGGCGCGCGAACTCCGGCCAGCTGGTCGCTGTCGACCAGCGCTTCTGCGGCTGGCAGCATCCGGGCATTGCCTGCCTTGGGGGCCTCAACCACTTGGACGTGGAAGGCTTCGTCGCGATCTTCCATGAGCAGGATTGGCGGTACCCAGAGCAGACCGTACTGGTCCTGACGACAGAAGACGAGCCGGCACAGGTGCACCGCCCTTCTCGGCAAAGGCTGGTAGAGGCCAAATTTGATCCGGCGTTTATCTCCCGCGTGGCCATGCTCTGGCAGAGCATCCTTCGGGTCGAGCACTCCAGCTTCTTTGCGGGCTCGGAGGCACAGGGCCGGGACCGCAGCCATGGCTATGACAGGCTGCCGCAGCCCGGCTTTGTGGGCGCTCTATACCAACCAGGCGGCGTCCTGCTGCTCGGGCAAAATCCTGGAGCAGATCCGGTTGGGAAGGGCCTCTCCACTACGGATCAGCTGCAATATCGCCTTCTGGAGCGACTGCGCGATGCAATGGATGAACAGGCCGCGACGGACGCCGCGCAAAGCCTTATGCAGGCCCTCGGCGAGGAGGTTATGCCGACCTGGCGGATCATCCGCACAGTGGTCGCGCCTCTTCTGGACGGGTTGGGCCTTTCACTCTGCGATGTGGCTTACACCAACCTCGTCAAGTTCCGGACGAAGGACAGTGGATTCCGGGCCGCCCTCTATCGCAATTCCTGGGAGCTGACGGAGACACAGATTAGGCTCCTAGCACCTTCCATAATCATTGCCCTCGGCGCCCAGACCTTCAGTCACTTTCGCCGCCATTACTCGGGCTCTGCGCGCGTGTTCCGCATCCGCAGAGGAATCGGGGATAGCTTCCTGCCAGAGGGAGGGCGCGAGGACATCGCGGCCATCCTTGCAGCGATGCGACCGAGCACATGAGTGGTAAGGGGGGATTTGTGATCTGCCAGCCCGGTCAGAAGAGATACGCAGAAGGGGGTTGCTTCATGGCGTAAGCTACGCGAAGCGTAGCGCCACGCCCTGCGCCGCTTCGGATCGGCAGGGCTTGCCCTGGTAGCGGCCGGCCAGTCTCGGTCAACCGCACCGGAGGCTGACCATGGACACAACCGACACCCTCTCCCCCTCGGCCCGCGCGGTGCTAATCGCCGCCGCTGACCAGGCAGATCGCCGCGCTCTCGCGCTCAACCTGCCCGCGGCTGCGCAACGCGCCGTGCTCCGGTCTCTACTCCAACGTGGGTTGCTGGAGGAGGACGCGGGGAAGTTCCGCATTACTGGGGCAGGACTGACGGCGATCGGCGCTCCGGCGGAAGCCGCCGCAGCGCCTGTCGCTCGCACCAACCTGCGCAGCGCCGCCCAAGTGGCGGTAGCGGCTTGGGAAAGAGGCAGCGGCTTGGAGGAGGCCCTCACCGCCCTACGGGCTGCTCTGGCTGCGCCACGCGGTTCACCGGCCGACACAAAGCGCGCCCAGGTGCTGGCGTTGCTCCGCCGCCCCGAGGGCGCCAGCGGACCGCAGATCGCCGAGGCCACCGGCTGGGCACCGCACACAGTGCGTGGCTTCCTGGCTGGCGTGCAGCGGCAGGGACACAGGGTCGAGGTTTTGGAACGCGTCCGGCAAGTTGGAGCCGGCAAGGCCGGCGCTCGCGGCAGCTATACCGTTTACCGTCTGGCGGAGGAGGCCTGATGCGACACCTGTCTCCTGCCGACACTGCCTCGTCAGCTATTGCTGCCTTTCCCCTGCCGCGCCAGGACGGAGGCCGTCTGGGTCCAGATACTTCCTGAATCGGATAGCCCCGGCACCAGCTCGAAACAGGAACTGGTTTTCCCGTCTCGTATCAGACAGGAGAATGGGCGCACACGACAGCGGCGTACATGCTGACGCCACTTGGCTCGACCTGCGCGTTACTGACCATGTTGGCTGTTTACCCTCAGCCTGGCCAAGCGCGGAGTGATTGAGGCCGGGACGCAGCCTTGCTTCATGCCGTGGCTGATCCGGGCTAACCTGCCTCCACATGTTTGGACCGCACGGGTGACATCACGCTACGGCTTGGAGATCCGCGCTGCCACCGCCGCCGAGGCGCCTGGTCTCGCCGATCTGCTGGCGACGGCCGGCTACGCCATTGATGCGCGTGACCTGGCAGAGCGGCTCGCGGCGTTGCGTCAGGCATCAGCAACCGCGCTAGTGGCGCTGCAATGGGGGCCGCCCAGTGGCTTGGTGGTGATGCATTGGTATCCGATGCTCGAGGCAGCTCGTCCCAGGGCGCAGATCAGCACGCTGTTGGTCAGCGTCGAGGAGCGCCGCCGCGGGATTGGCCGGCTACTGGTCAAGGCGGCCGCGCAGGCTGCACGTATCGCCGGCTGTGGTGAATTGGAGATCATCGCCACGCCGGATGCGCCGGCCCTGTACGAATTCTGCCGAGCCACAGGCTTTGTTGAAACCGGTCCCCGATTTACTCGACCGCTGCGCAAGCAGGGGTAGCAGTCCTGTCTTTCTATACGAGCGCTCACCAGCCTGTTTCGGTACCGCTGCCGCTGCCGCTGCCGCTGCCGCTGCCGCTGCCGCTGCCGAGACCATTACTCCTGATCTGGCCCGATCAGCGCAACAGTGGGAAAGTAGCTGCGGTAGCGTGTCAAATCCCGGGTCAGCAGCGGTAGCTGCAGGACCGCCGCCTGAGCGCCGATCAGGAAGTCGGGTAGAACACCGGTGCGAGAGCCTCCACGGGAGCGATAAGCCTTGAACCCACATTCTCCAAGTAAGTCGCTGATTTCGCTGTCGTAATCGTGATATTTCGCATATAAATCATGGCGTTGACGGCTGCGAGGGGCGCGTTTCATGGATCACCTGGAGGGTGCGGGCTTGGCGCGGGGAGATCGGGTTGATTTCGACCGCCGTGTGCGTCTGGAGTTCCGTGGTGCGCAGATCAGTTCAGACGGTGGCCTGCTGGTGATGCGCGAGCTTGATGACGTGCTCGGCCTGTCCAATCTGGCGTCGGAGGCGCTGCGAGACAGCCGCACCGGGAAGAACACGCTCCATCGGCTTGACGGATTGTTCCGGCAATCGGTGTTCGGACGACTGGCCGGATACGAGGATGTGAACGATGCCGACCGCTTGGCCCTCGATCCCGTGATGCGTCAGGTCGTTGGCGGCAGGGCCGTCGAGGCGCAAGCTGCTTCGGCATCGCAGATGGGACGGTTCGAGACCGAGACGCTGGCTCTGGCCGCGAACCGGGCGGCGCTGGCCGATCTGAACGGCCAATGGATCGACCGGTTTCATGACCGCAACGGGTTGAAATACATCGTGCTGGACATGGACAGCTCGGTCAGCCCCACCCACGGCGATCAGGAAGGTGCTGCCTGGAACGGGCATTTCGACTGCACCTGCTATCACCCCATCTTCTTGTTCAACCAGTTTGGCATGCTGGAGCGCTGCGCCCTGCGTAACGGCAATGTCCACAGCGCCGATGGCTGGCGGGATGTCCTTGATCCCGTCATTGCCCGATATGCTGGCCGCGACCTTGGTGGACGCTTCTTCCGGGCCGACGCTGCCTACGCGATCCCCGCGATCTATATGCGGCTGGAAGAAGCCAGGTTCTTCTACGCCATCCGTCTGCCCGCCAACGCCGTCTTGCGCGAGAAGATCGCGCATCGGCTGACACGGCCCGTGGGACGGCCTTCGCTGACCAAGGTCAAACGGTTCTTCGAGGACTTCGAGTATCAGGCGGCGTCCTGGGACAAGCCGCGCCGCGTCATCGCCAAGATCGAATGGCATCCGGGCGAGCTGTTCCCCAAAGTCGGCTTCATCGTCACCAACCTGCCGATGGAGCCAGACTGGGTGGTGAGGTTCTACAACCAGCGCGGCACCGCAGAGCAGCACATCAAGGAAGGCAAATATGCCTTTCGCTGGACGCGGCTGTCATGCCGGAAGTTCCGGCACAACGAGGTGCGGCTGCAACTGCACGCGCTGGCCTACAACCTGGCAACCTTCCTGCGCTGCATCGAACTGCCCGAGGCCATGGCGGACTGGTCGTTGACCAGCCTGCAACTCAAGCTGATCAAGATCGGCGCCCGCGTCGTCCGCCACGCCCGCGCCATTACCTTCCAGTTGGCCGAGGTCGCCGTCACCGGCCCGATGGTGCGGGCCGTCCTTGCCGCCATCCGCCGTCTTCGAACGCCTCCGTCATGCGCATGACCACGATCCATGCCCAAGCTGAACGAAAGCGGCAGGACAGGTCCGTCTGCCGCGCGGAAAAGCGGCTCTGCCGGGCCAGAATGCTGCGGGTTCGAGGCTTGATCCACCCGACTTCGGCCGTTTGCGCGACGACAGACACCGCTCGGGGCGAAAAACGCTTGCCCAGCGAGCAAAAACTAGGCGATCTTGAAGTCAAGCGGCAGGCCACTTGGGGAATGTCGGTCAGCATTTTTCTGCCAAAGTAGTGCTAGCCTGAACCGGAACGCCGGACTGAGCTCAGGACTCATGACGCCGCTGCGGCTGGGCAAGCCTGCTGTCACGGGCTAAGTCAAGCTAACATTCCGCCCACGAGCAAGGATCCCCCCTATTAGCAAGCGTCCCACCCTGAAGCCCCGCTGGCAGCGCCCACTTTATGTCTCGCTCGGCTGCCTCTGTGTCGTCTTCGGCATCGTTGCGCTGGTGATCCCATTGATTCCCGGCGTCGTATTTCTTGTGCTCGCGACCGCTTGCTTTTCTCGCTCGTCGCCCGCGATGGAGAAATGGCTGACAACGCATCCGCGGTTCGGCAAGCTCATAATGGACTGGCAGTCTTCGGGCGTGATCCCGCGTGGCATGAAATGGATCATTACGTTCAGTGTGATAGTAAGCTATTCGTTGATCTTCCTGGAGACGGAGTCGCGTGTTCTACAGGCCCTCGCGGCCGGAATCATGCTCTCCGTGCTCGCCTATGTTTGGAACAGGCCGGAACAGCCTTTGTCGCCTTGAGCTTCCATGCCGCAAAATGATGCGTGGTCCCCGGCTCGGTTTCCGTACGCGTTCAAACGCCGCCTTTACGCTTTCGTCGGATGTTAGATCGCTCTAGCAGTCTGTCGGGTTTGGGTCTGCTGGCGGTGTGATAGTCGGGTTGTGGGTCAGGCGGCGGGCCGCAGACGATGAAGCCTGCGGCAGTTGTAGGCCAGAGCGATCAGGGTCCACTCGCTGGCAACCTTGGCGATGCCGCTTTGTACCCCGGGACGCCGGGGTGTGGAAGCCCGCGGCATCGCAACTGAGCGGGGTTCAGTCCTTGGCGCGGCCCCAGTCAACACCGAAGACGATGTCGCCGCCGCGGCGCACCGGGTTCGTCAGCCAGGTCGTTCCAGCCCAGTGGACGAACCACGCGCCACCACGCTTGAACGGCCTGCGCAGCACGCCCTGCCCGCCATCCTCGACCATGACCGTTGGTAGTTTGTGTAACAGTCGTATCAGCCTGAGGGTCTGACCGTTTCTGCCGCCTGGGCAACGGCGCCCCGGACTTGAAGTGGGACGGTCCGGGTTCTCCGACCGCTCGCCACGGCACGGCACAAAGCCGCATCGCCCGTCGCGGAGGCAGGACGTTGCCGTCCACCCCGTTCCGCTACTCCCACTCCCAACCCCGCGGTGCATACGGGTTGAAGGCCTTGCCGGCGAGGAACAGGGCAGGGCGGGTGAGCGGCTCCAGCCGGAGGTCGGCATCGGCCACGAAAGCGTCCATCTGCTCGATGCCCGCAAAGCGCACCGAGAGCTCGGCGTAGATGACGTCGTTGATCAGCAGCGGTCCCTGCGCCGACGCGGCTTCCAACTGCCGCAGCGACCAGTCCGCCCAACGCGGGTCGTCTGTCGCGACGTCGAGCAGGACGTTGGTATCGACCAGCGTGGCCAAGCCGGCTCAGCCTTCGCCGCGGGTCAGGGCCATGATCTCGTCGGTGCTCATGCCAGGCCCCGCCGCACCGCGCAGCTTGGCGAACCGGCTTTGCGGCCGCGGCGTGGCACCCGCGCGGGTCAGCACGACCTGACCCTCCGGCGTCAAGCGGAACTCGACCGCGCTGCCGGTGGTGATGCCCAGGAGATCGCGCACCGGCTTCGGGATGGTGACCTGGCCTTTGCTGGTCACGGTGGTTGTCATGGCTGCCTCGGTAATACCGATGTATAGAGAGGTATTACTTAGGGTTTTTCGGCGCCGCTGCCAAGCGCCATGCGCCTCCCGCAGGGCATCGCTGGCCACTCGCGGGACCGCTCACACGAATACCGGGTTTCTCAGGAACTCCCCGATATTGCCCTGCTCGCCGTCACTGGTGGCCCGCCCCAGCGCCATGATCAGCGCCATGGCGGCGTCAATCTTCTGCTCGGGCCGGGCCTTGCGCGGGTAGACGTTGCCGCGCGCGTCGTAGTGCCCGACCACATTGCCGAGGCACCATTCCAGCACCGGGTTGCCGTCGTGCCGGATGCGGCCGGCCAGCATCGCCGCGCCCAGCTCCTTGGTGGGCTCCGAGAGGTTGCCCGTGCGCATGTGGAACTCGACCACCGGCAGCCCGTCGGCGGCCAGTGACTGGCGCATCTGCCGCGCCTGCCAGGGATCGAACGCCAGGCTGCGGATCTGGAAGCGCTCGGCCAGGCTGCGCAGATCCTCCTCGACGGTGCGCATGTCGGTCTCGCTGCCTGGGGTGACGGTGAGCCAGCCCTCCGCCGCCCAGCCGGGATAGGAAGGGTTGCGGGCCTCCAGCACCGCTGCCTCGTTCAGGTAGCAGCGCGCCAGGACGTCGTAGTGCGGCTTGCCATCTCGGTCCTGGCTCGGAAACACCAGGGCCAGCGCCGTCAAATCGGTAGTGGCTGCCAGATCCACCGCCACATGGCACTCCTGTCCTGCCAGCGCTTCCAGGGTGAGACTGGGATCCGTGCAGGCCTTCCAGGCCCGGGTGCTGAACAGCGCCTCGTCGGCGCCAACCCAGACGTTCAGATGCCGGGTCTTGGCCGCCGCCTCTTGCGCTGGGTTGTTGCGGGCCTGGCGCATGATGGCGCGGATGGCGTCCGGCTGCACCGCCTGACCCCAGGAGGGATTGGCCTTGATCCAGGAGGCTTCCTGCCAAGGGTCATCGCCCTCATCGACGGTATAGATCAGCGCGAACAGCCGCTCATCCTGCTGCAGCCCCTCCAGTACCCGGACCGCGTAGTCCCACATCTGCCGGCCGATGCCGCTGGTATTGCCGGTGGCGGTGCTGATGGAGAGCAGCAGCGGGTGGCGGCGCTTGCCCATGGCGGTGAGCAGCACGTCATAGACCAGGGCGGTGCGGTGGCTGGCCAGTTCATCGCAGACGGCGACCGCCACGTTCAGGCCGTCGAGCGACTTGGCGTCCGAGGAGACCGGCACAAACTTGCTGGCGGTGTGTTCCTGGTAGATGGCGTTGGCCCGCTCTGCTACCCCGAAAGCCTGGCGGAACTCCGGGCTGCGGCGGACCATCTGCTGCGCGGCGTCGAACAAGATGCGGGCCTGGTCCCGGGTGACCGCGGCGGCGTAGCCCTCGGCACCGCCTTCGCCCTCGATGAAGGTCAGGTAGAGGGCGATGGGCGCGGCGAAGGTGGTCTTGCCGTTGCCGCGCGGCACATAGACCACCGCCTGGCGGAACCGCCGGGTGGTGGTGCCGCGCTCCACGAAGCCGAACAGATTGGCAAAGACAAAGCGCTGCCAGCCCATCAGGCGGAGGGGACGCCCTGCCTCCGGTCCCTTGATGTTGGGCAGCTGCTCGGCGAACAGCATCGCTGCCTCGGCGAGATCAGGGCGAAACGCCCAGGGTCCCGTTCCAGCCTCCGCTGCCGCCCTATCGGCCAGGAAGCGCTCCGCCGCCTGACGCACGTACTGACAGGCAGAGCTCGTGCCGCCAACCACCGCCTCGGCATAGGCCAGCGCCTCGGCCACGCCCGGGCAGGGATCAGCCGGCGTCTTGGCGGCCATGGATCACCTGCAGCCGGGTCCAGGGGCTCTCGCTGGCCGGCGCCTCTGGCTGGCCTGCGGCCAGCCTCGGCCGGGCCGCTGGCGAGAAGCCCAGCTCGCTGGCTGCGCGCAGCATGGTCTCGGCGGCGTGGCGGATGATGCGGAGGTACGGGGAGGGGATCGGCTGGCCGTCCTTGCCGCGGGTCATCAGCGGCAGGGTGGAGCTGGCATCGAGCTTGGCCTGCTGCTGCACGGCGGTGCGGTGACGGTCCTCTGCCTCCACCCACACCGCCAGCACGCCACGGTCGAGCGGCTTGAGCAGGCCCTTTGGCGCATGACCCATGGCATAAGCCCAGCTCTCCCGCTGACCCGGGCTCATCCAGTCGGGGGCGGTGGCGGCCAGCTCGCCCTCCGGCACGGGCTCTCCCGCCCGGCCACGGCCATGGCGCGTGGCGTTGAAGGAGCCGCGCAGTTGGTGCAGCGCGGTCGGCACGGGTTTGGGACCAGGGCGCGGCATCAGGCGGCCACCACCGCCTCAGGCTGGCGCGCAGAGGCGATCTCCGCAAATCCTCGGCCATCGCCCGCCAGCACCGCCTGCTGGCCTGTGAAGGCCTGCCAGCGCAGCACCGCCACGTCGACATAGGCCGGATCGAGCTCCAGCGCGTGACAGGCGCGGCCGGTCATCTCGGCGGCGATCAAGGTGGTGCCGGAGCCGCAGAACGGCTCGTACACCGCCTGGCCGGCCGAGGAGTTGTTCTCGATGGGCCGGCGCATGCAGCCGACGGGCTTCTGCGTGCCATGGATCGTGGCCGCATCCTGATCGCGCGAGGGGATCGACCAGAGGGTGGTCTGCTTGCGGTCACCGGACCAGTGACCCTTGGCGCCGTCGCGCACGGCGTACCAGCAGGGCTCATGCTGCCAGTGATAATGCCCACGGCTCAGCACCAGCCGGTCCTTTGCCCAGATGATCTGCGCGCGGATCTGGAAGCCCGCGGCCAGCAGGCTCTCGGCCACGGTGCTGGCGTGCAGCGCACCGTGCCAGACATAGGCGACCGCGCCGGGGAACAGCGCCCAGGCCTCGCGCCAGTCGGCCCGGTCGTCGTTCAGCACCTTGCCGGTGCGCTGGGTGCCCGAAAGACCGGCCTGGTTGCGCCACGCCGGGTCGTAGGCGACGCCATAGGGCGGGTCGGTAACCATCAGATGCGGCTGGACGCCGTTCAGGGCCTTGGCCACGTCATCCGCGCCGGTGCTGTCGCCGCAGACCAGCCGGTGCCGCCCGAGTTGCCAGACATCGCCCAGGCGGCTCACCGGAACCGCCGGCGCCTCGGGCACGTCATCCGGATCGGTCAGCCCGGCGCTGTCCTCCGCGGTGAGTGCCGCCACCTCCTGGGCGCTGAAGCCGGTCAGCGACAAATCGGCGCCCATGCCCGCGAGGTCCGCAAGCTCGGCCCGCAGCATGGCCTCGTCCCAGCCGGCATTCAGCGCCAGCTTGTTGTCGGCCAGCACATAGGCGCGGCGCTTGGCCTCGGACCAGCCGCGGGCGACCATCACCGGCACCTCGACGAGACCGAGGCGCTGCGCCGCCAGCACGCGACCATGCCCGGCGATGATGGTGCCGCTCTCATCCACCAGCACCGGCACTGTCCAACCCCACTCGCGGATCGAGGCGGCGATTTGCGCCACCTGCGCGTCGGAGTGGGTGCGGGCGTTGCGGGCATAGGGTGTCAGGCGCGCCAGAGGCCAGCGCTGCACCTGATCCGCCGGCCAAGCTGTCTGCTGCATGCTCAGAGCCTCCGCCGCAAATTGGCCGAATGTGCAATCGTGAAAAATCTGCGGGGGACGCGGTCCCCCGGCACAAGCCGGCGAGTTTTGACCCGCCCCCCCCGGGGGTCATGGTGGTTGACCCCGCCGCTGCAGGCCGCTCGCGGTCAGCGCGGCATGACAGGAGCGGCAGAGTGCGCGGAGGTTGGCGCGGGCCAGGCGCCAGTCGGGGCGCGCGGCGATCGGCGTGATGTGGTCGATCTCGGTTGCAGCCACCACCCGGCCTCGCTCGCGGCAAAAGCGACACAGCGGCTCCTCGGCCAGCACCGTCAGCCGCAACCGCCGCCACGCGGTGTCATAGCCGCGGGCCGACGCCGATCCGCGCTGCCGGTCCAGCGCCTGCATCTGCGCGCGACGTACCGCGTGCGGATCGTCGCGCGGTGGGTGATGCAGAGCGGGGCGGAGCGGCATTACACATCCTTGGGACACCTGTGCAAAATACACCTCCGAGATTCGTGCTGCTACATGACATTCTTTCGCTCGGCTTCCTTTGTCTACGCTGCAGGAAGCATACTTCCGCATTTTGCAGGCGCGCCTGCTGCCAACGTCGCGCGCGATCGAAACCCGCTCCCGCGGTGGCTTAGTGGCTTTGGTGGCTTAGATTTCACCCCTCTCCTGTAACTGTCATACGCACACATCACGATTAAACATGAGTAGGAAGCTCTGTGACACTTCCCGCGGGGTATGGAAAACAAAGCCACTGAAAGCCACTAAGCCACCGGATCAAGACGAGGTTCTGCAGGACGATCCGACTCAGCTGCGACCGGCTGAAGCTCCCACGTCAGAAAGCCGGTCAGCAGGCCTTTCCGTACAATCCTCAGACCGGCGACGATGCGGTTCTCGTTGTTGCTGATCCAGCGGCTCAGGCGACGACTGTTCACCGAGCCGTTGTCGCCCGCCACCTGCAAGAGCGCTTCGCGGAAGGCGGGGTGAACAGGCGTCGGTCGCTCGGTAAAACCGAAACCAGGGCGGGCCACAGTCCTGGTGGCGCACTCGATGATGTCCTGCACCGCGACACGCCGGCCACCCAGGGCCTCCCACCACTGGCTGAGAACAGCAGTCAGCGCATCCAACTGCGGATCCTGCGCGCGCACCGTCTCCAACGTCGTGACCGGGTCGGATTGGCCGAGCCAGATCAGAGCGTCACGCACCCAGCGGCTCCACTCAC
Organism: Roseomonas sp. TS2; assembly: GCF_058833935.1. Taxonomy (NCBI): domain Bacteria; kingdom Pseudomonadati; phylum Pseudomonadota; class Alphaproteobacteria; order Acetobacterales; family Roseomonadaceae; genus Roseomonas; species Roseomonas sp. TS2. The sequence goes on from NZ_JCACVY010000001.1 coordinate 27,634, forward strand.
CAAACGAGCCCAGCGGGTCGGCCTGCTGTGGCCGGCCAGCCACATGGTAGGCCCGCAGGACCGTAAGTGCCGCGACGAGATAGCGGGGTCGGTGAGCCTTGATCTGCCGCACCGGGTCGGAGGCAAACCTCCGCAGCTCCGGGCGCTCACACTGCGGGTCGACCTGGCAGAGCAGCGCCCGTCGTGCCATGTCGCCGACCAGGACGAGGTTGTTGCCGGTGGCCGTGACCATGGCGTTGGCCGGGAGCTCGGGCGCCTCTGAGCGGCCCAGGATGCGCGCGCGGACGATCGGCTGCGTCAGCATCTGGCAGAGGAACTCGCCTCCCAGGGGAGCCTCGCAGTTATCGATCGGGATGACCGCCTCGCCTGCGAGCAGCAGGGCACCGAGACGTTTCTCCAACTCCCCCTCCGTCTTGCCCTGCGCGATGACGGCCGCCTCGCGCCCGCTGGCGATGAGGGTGGCGATGTCCACCAGCTTGGACTTGCCCGAACCCATGACGGGGGCGGAGAAAGCATGCAGGGGGGCAGTTGGCAGCGAGCGACGGATGCAGGCGGTCAGGATCGCCGACAGTGCCACCGCCCGATCCGCCTCGCCGACGAAGGGAAAGGTCTGGATCAGCTGCAGCAGGACGGACAGCGCTCGTCGGCCCTCCTCCCAGTCCGGCTGCTCCGGGATCTCGGCGAACGCGGCGCCATGAGTGTTAAGCAGAAGTCCCGTCGCGGCATCGTAGCCAGGCCGCGCGAGGATAGAGCCGTCAGGCCGCAGCGTGGGAGCATTGATCAAGCCTGTCAGCACCGGCAGGCGCCAGCGGCCAACCCGCTGCAGGTAGGTTGCAGCGACCTGCAGTGGCGCATCAATGGCCAGCCAATCCTCCGAGCGTTTGTCGTACTTCAACCACTCCGCCGCTTGGGTCATGGCTTCGACGAGAGCTCGCTCGCCAACCTCCAGGATGCGAAGGGTCGAGACGTCGTGGCGCTGCCTGACATTGACCCGCACGGCGCCCGGACGCACGACGAAGGCGCCCCTCTGGTAGAGGCCGAGATCGGCGTGCAGGAGGGCATCCTCAGCTTGGTCGACAATGCTGGGGATCTGGCCCGCAACGAAACGGATGACTGGCCGCTCCTGGCCTGAGAGGAACTGCGGCGCCGTGAGGTCAGCCACGGTCAGCCAGCCCTGCTCCAGCATCTGCCGGAGAAACAGAAGGCGATCGCGACCATCGCAATGGGCATGTCGGCAGTGGCAGACAAAACCACGGCTGGTACTCTCGCTGGCATTTACGACGAAGGTGGCAGCGTCTGCGCCGGCTTGCGTGTGCGATTCCTCATTGACGCAGCGCAGGTGGTGCTTGGTACCTTCGGCCACCTTGCCCGTGAAGATGTCCGGCCGGCGCGTATGGAGCGCTGCGACAATCTCGAACCGTCCAGCGTAAAGGCGCGCCCATTCCTGAAGCTCAAGGGTCTCTCCGGTCGCAGCATCGGTAAAGGCCAGTGGTTCCTCGCTTCCGAAGAGACGCTTGTGGCGACGACCATCAGGCTGCGCTGCCTTTGCGCGATCAGGCCGCGGTGCGGGCGGTAGCCCGAAAAGATCGCAGACCTCGCCCTCCAGCACAGCTGTCTCGGGAGGAGGACCGTCCGGGGGGCGGCGGGGCAGATAGAACAGGCGGGAGGTATCAGTGCAGGCCTGGTCGTGGCTGAGGTGGAGGGCGGCCGCGAGTGCCTCGATCCGCTCCTGCCAAGCCTTATTGGCCCCGAACTGGCTATCGTAGCTGGCAGCCAGCCAGGGCCGGAGCAGCGGCAGGGCGATGCGAAACTTGGGGCAGGGCTGATGCTCGAGCACCACGAACTCGCCGGTCTCAGGCACGATCCGGGCGCCTTCCACAACCCGCGGCAGGTAGCCTTTGGCCAGGAGGAAGTCGGCCGGGGCGCGGCGTCGGTCGGGCGCGGTGAGCAGGAACTTGTCCCAGTTGCCACGCCTGACCTGAGTTTTGTTCGTCAGGTGGGAATGAGTGGAGGCGATGATTGCCGCCCACCTCTGCTTAACAAGCGCGCTTTGGATCTCGGCAAGAGTATGGCCAGCGTCGCTGTCAAGCATGACGACATCAATGCGGGCCGCATCGTTCTTGTGCCGCCGCGTTCCAGTAAAGGTGGCAGGGACAATACAGGGCCCTTCCTTGGGGCCAATCTGATGCTGGGTCAGCAGGGAGGTCAGCTCACCCCAGGCCAGATCGCGCCGATCGGTCCAGACCCTGTCCATGTAGGACCCAAAGGTGCAGGCATAGGTCCGGGCGGTCGGCCCCATCTCCTCCTGCTTGGCTTCTCTATGAGCGTTCATTGCCCACCGATCCCATCCTTGAAGCGCTTCGTTGGGCTGCTGCTGTGAGGCTCCAGCGTCTCGCGCGCAGCGTGCCGCTGCTGCACCTCGAATGCCTCGATGTCCTCAAGACGGTAGGCAACGCGTGCGCCAATTTTGAGGAAGGGAGGACCGCCTCCAAGCCAGCGCCAGCGCTCCAGCGTGCGCGGACTGATACCCCAACGTTGTGCGAGGTCAGCCTGGCGAAGATGGCGGGGAGAAAGGTGGTTTGGGCAGAGAGAAGGCATGCGGTGCACCTCGCAAGGGATCGAGATGCCACAAGGTTAGTGCGCCTGAATGAGCAGAAATCGGGTGAGCGATATTTGGTTGAGCGATCTATTTTAGAACAGGTTTTTCGCTCAGCAGACGCTCGTAGATCCGAGGCAGATCTGTTCGGATGGTCTGCTCATGTGGAATCTGCCGCCCCCCGCTGCGATGTTCCTTGCCGAGCCACTTGTGCAAGAGCCGTGCGATTTCGGTCCAAACGGGTCGCTGCCCCGGGCGATTGGCCGCGCGCCGCTGCACCTCGACCCAGTTCGCGCGGAGGGCGGCCTCGATCAGCGGTTCGTAGCTCGTACGTCCTCGTGGGCGCGGAGAGAGGACTGCGCGTGCTTCAGGTGGATCGTCGGGCAGGGCAGCATTCGCTTCCGCGCTGAGCTGCCGCCCTGCGCGACGCACCGTCACGTTCATGAACTCGAGGTCCTGAACTGTGGTGGAGACCATGTCCGACGCCGTATTGAAGATCAGCAACCGTGCCCACAAGGTGGGGATCACCGATCGAGCGGTCGCCAAGATCGGCGCGCACTGCAATCCTTCCAAGATAAGCTCCCCGGAGGCGATCTGCTTCCGAAAGCCGGGCTCCAGCGCCTGCCATGCATTCTGCCTCCGCTCCATCACCGCGTCATAACGCGCTCGCTGCCTCGCGAACATCGCGACGAGATACGGGTGCTGGGGGAGTGGTGTTCCGAACATCTCGTGCTTCCAAGCATCATGCATCGAGTACGGTGGGCCGATCGGCGGAAAGGGAACAGCCTCCCGCATGACCTCTTGGTACTGTGCCACCAAGGCTGGATCCCCAAACTCCAGGAACGCCTTCCGCAAAGGCAAGCACACAGGTTTAGCTGGCACGACGAGGATGTCCTCCCATGAAGCTAACACCGCCCTCAAGGTGCTCTTCTGTTCTAACCAGCAATCCCCGGCCGGTCGACCCTGGGAAGCCGACGCAGGAGCCGCCAGCCGCCCAACATCAGCGTGATCTGAACCTTCACCTTCCCCCACATCTCCGCGAAGTCTGTGCCCTGCTCGCGACTGGCCTGCTGCGTCTCCGCAGCCGCACCGCCGAGGATCTGGCGCAGGACCGCGAAACAGGCCGAGGAGTGGGTGAGATTTCGCTACACTTCACCGCCCAGCAGAGCGGTCCTGTGTCTCCCACGAATCGGATGTCTCCATGACCCGGCAATCTGCTGCTCGACCGCGCAAGGTGCCCTCCCAGGCCCTCAGCGCCGGCTCTACTCCGCCCACCATCCCGGTCATCCCGCCCGCCGACGTGCTGGGCCGCTTGGCGGCGCTGCAGACCGCGCCCATCGCCCATCTGAAGCGGCAATGGCGCGAGTTGTACGGCACGGAGCCGCCGCCTTTCAGCCGTACCTACATCCAGTCCCGCTTGGCCTATCGCATCCAGGAACTGGCCTATGGCGGGTTGAAGCGGGAAACCCGCGCCCGGCTGGAGGCGCTGGGCGAGCAGCTGGATGGCGGCAACGTCGTGCTCCGCCGGATCCGCGCGGATAGCCGGCCGCTCCCGGGTACCCGGCTGCTGCGGGAGTACGATGGCGTCCAGCACGTGGTGACGGTGCGCCCCGACGACTTCGAGTTTGAGGGCCGGCCCTACCGGTCGCTCTCCGCCATTGCCCGGCACATTACTGGCACGCGGTGGAATGGCTGGACCTTCTTCGGGCTGCGCGGGAGGCCTGGGGCATGAGCCGTCGTGCGCGCGCCGAACCGGCTATGCCAGCGGCGACCAGGAAGCTCCGCTGCGCCGTCTACACTCGGAAATCCACCGATGAGGGGCTGGATCGGGAATTCAATACCCTCGACGCGCAGCGCGACGCCTGCGAGGCCTATATCACCAGCCAGCGCGCTGAGGGTTGGGTGCTGGTGCGAGACCGCTACGACGATGGCGGCTTCTCCGGCGGCACGCTGGAGCGCCCGGCCTTGCAGCGCCTGCTGCGCGACATCGAGGCCGACCAGGTTGACGTCATCGTCGTTTACAAGATCGACCGGCTTAGCCGCTCGCTGATGGATTTTGCCAAGCTGGTCGAGGTGATGGACGCCCATGGCGTGACCTTCGTCTCGGTGACGCAAAGCTTCAACACCACCACCTCCATGGGCCGGCTGACGCTGAACATCCTGCTCAGCTTCGCACAGTTCGAGCGCGAGGTGATCGGCGAGCGGATCCGCGACAAATTTGCCGCCTCCCGGGCCCGGGGCATGTGGATGGGGGGCAAGGTGCCGCTCGGCTATGATGTGCGGGACCGGAAACTGGTGGTGAATGAGGGCGAGGCGGCCCGGGTCCGGCGGCTGTTCGAGTTGTTTGCCGAGACGGGCTCGGGCGTGGAGACGGCCCGGCGACTGCGTGCTGAAGGCGCCACCAGCAAGTCGGGCCGGCCGCTCGACAAGGGGGACGTCTACAAGCTGCTGAACAACCGGACCTATGTCGGCGAGGCTACCCACAAGGGCAAGGTCTACCCGGGCGAGCACCAGGGGATCGTGCCGCGGGAGCTGTGGGACCGGGCGCATGCCGTGCTGCAGGTCAGCCCCCGGCTGCGTGCCAACCAGAATCGGGCGCAGACGCCGGCGCTGTTGAAGGGGCTGATCTTTGGGGTGGATGGCCGGGCGCTGTCGCCGACACACACCCGCAAGAACGGCCGGCTCTACCGCTATTACGTGGCTCAGCAGGTCCTGAAGGGTGGTGCCGCCGGTGACGCCAGCATCGTACGCCGGGTATCAGCCGCGGAGATCGAGGCGGCGGTGGTGGACCAGGTGCGGGCGCTGCTGCGGCAGCCGGAGATCGTGGTCGGCACCTGGCAGGCGGCGCGCCAAGAGGCGCTGGACCTGACGGAGGGCGAGACCCAGGAGGCGCTGTATCGCCTCGATCCGCTCTGGGAGCAGCTATTCCCAGCGGAGCAGGCGCGAATTGTGCGGTCGCTGGTGGAGCGGGTGGTGGTTGGCCCGTCCGGTGCCGACATCCGCCTCAGGGTGGAGGGGCTGGCCGGCCTGGTCCAGGATCTGACCGCCATGGCCCCTGAGGCGCTGAGGCCTGCAGCATGAGCGTGGCCACCAGCATTACGGTTCGAGTGCCGCTGACGATCCGGCGGCGGCCGGGGCGGAAGACGGTGGTGGCGCCGGTTGGCCAGGACACCGCGCTTACGGTTAGGACGAAGTCTGACCCGGCGGTGGTGAAGGCGCTGGCTCGAGCATTCCGGTACCAGCGGCTGCTCGACGATGGACGCTACGCTTCCATCAGCGAGATGGCGGCGGCCGAGCGGATCGAGCGCGGCTACTTGGGCACGCTGCTGCGGCTGACGCTGCTGGCGCCGGATCTGGTTGAGGCGATCCTAGACGGGCAGCAGCCAGAGGGTATGACGCTGCCGGGGCTGTTGGAGCCGTTTCCAGTGGAGTGGGAGAGTCAACGATCACATGCCAACGCGAAAACGACGGTATAGAGCCCGACCACGGGATCTGTTGCGCTGGCTTGCGCGTGCCGGAGAAGCGCCTCTGCCCTTCCAGGCAGCGCCAGATGGGGACGAATCGGCAAGCTGTCCGGCAATCTCCCCTCCCATTCTAGTGCGTTCGCATTTACGCTTCCCCAACAGTCGTGGAGCGGGATTCGCGTAATGGACATATTTGAGTTTAGGAATCGCCTGACGGCTGACGGCACTTTCGAGCAGCGGCGTCCATGAATGTTCTCAGATGGCCTCTCGTCCGAGCGACCAAAAAGGGCTGCCGCGTAGCGGGTCGTTGCGCCTCTGCGCTTTTGCTGTGCCTCTGCGTCGCCGCATGTGCTGTGCCGCCGCCTGCTCAGACGAAGCCGCAGCCGCCCGCCGCTCGGGCACAATTACAGCAGGCGCCTCGCATTACTTTACCCGCTCCCGGCCCGAGGCGCGCAGCAGCAACCGCTTGCTACGAGGCGACGATCATGTCGCCACAGCCTTTCCTCGGCAATCACGGAGAGGTAGCCCGCCTTTCCGACGGCTCCCTGTGGGAGGTCCAGTTCGAGTACGAATACCTCTATGAATACAGCCCTACCGTCGTGATATGCCCAGCCAACGGCCGCCTTCATGTGCACGGCAAATCACTAAACGTGAGCCAGATTTCGGCGGGTCCGTCTTCGGGAGGGGCAGCGATACCGTCACCGTCCTCGGGCGTCACTGAGTCCAGGATCGACGGAGAGTTCAGGGGCTGGGATGGAGAGACAGTCTTCCGGCTCCAAAATGGCCAAATCTGGCAACAATCCAGCTACGCCTACCGGTATCACTACGCCTACTCCCCTCGTGTCACGATCATTCGAATAGCCAGTAGGCATGAGATGATCGTCGAAGGCGTCGACGGTCGCTTGCCCGTGCAAAGGTTGCGGTGATGTCGTCAGCACGCATCCCTCCCCATGAGCGACGCGTGATTGCAGTTGCGCTAGCTCTCAGCGGTTCGAAGCTGTTGCTGGCGCTGGGCAGCATGGCGAACCTCGCCTCCTTGGCGGCAGATGCGACGCTGGTGAAGGCACTGGCCCGAGCGTTCCGATAGCGGCGGATGATGGAGGCCGGGCGATATGGCACCATCAACGAGCTGGCGGCGGCCGAGAAGATCAACTCGTCCTACGTCTCGCGCATCCTGCGCCTCACGTTGCTGGCGCCAGACATCGTCGAGGCGATTCTGAACGGGCGGCAGCCAGAGAGCATGACACTGCCGGCGCTGATGGAGCCGTTTCCGGTGGAGTGGGAGGGCCAGCAGGCCAGTGCAGGTCGACCGCCGTGATTCATAGGAAAAACCCTGCCCCTGCGGCTTCCAGCGTGTCGGTGACCAAATTTCTGTCCAACAGATCATTGCGTGCTTCGCAGCTTGTTTCGGCGATGAAGAGGCAGCCATGGCATGCGGCACCATGCAGTGGCCGGTCGCCGTGATCGTCATTTGGTGTATGGTGGGCGCAGATCGGGTCGTTGGAGCACAGCTTTGCAAGCTCTACCGCACGGCCGATGAGCGCACCCATCCGGCCAGCGCAAGCGGCTAGCCCCCCAAGAGTGCCATCTGCCCCGGGCGTTGCGGTGTAGAGCAGGACACCGAACTGGCCAGCGGGTAGTGCATAGACTCGCTCTCTCAGTGCACTGGCTGGATAGCCGCATTCCTCTGCGATTGCGCTGAGAAGCAGGTGTGAAAAGCTATGAACCATCACGTACGCGGCGCCTGGAAACTTGCGGTTCGTGTCGTTCCGTTGCGCTGCCCACCGGTCGAATCCGGCCTCCAGTTGCGCCGCTCGCGCCCGCACTTTGGCCCGTTGACCCCATAGAGCCATCTGCTCCGGATCAAGCTGGACAAAGACACCCTCACCACGGTTCTCGAATGCTGGCAGCCAGTCCTGCTGCACATCGAGGGCCGCCCGCTCGACTGCTGGATCAAGCTCACCATCGACTTCGGTCGCGGAGGGTACGATGCGGGTGAACCCAACTTGCGCAATCACCTCCCGCAATCGATGCACGGCAACGACACGGAGAACGCCTGCCAAGCTGGGATCAGTTCCACCCCAGGCCGACCGCTCCAACGTCTCGGCGTGAAAGAGGCTGTCAGCAGCATCGGTACCGATCTGCGGCGTGTTCGACGCGAGAACCTCGAACTCTGCCGCCTTCACGCTCAGCTCGGTTTCAGGCAAGTCTTCCGTGCCGTGCTCCAGAATGGCACGCAGAATCGCGCTATCATGGAAGCCGTCCAGTTCCCGCCGCAGCGCCCCGTTGAAACGACGGGCATCTGCGAGTTCGGTGACGGTGCGGATGTCCTTCACGTCGTCCCAGCAGCGACCGATGATCTCCCTAAGCTTGTCATCACCATCAGGCAGAGAAATCACGCTCATACGCTCAGGAAAGTAGGTGTTGCTGCCTGTGCGAACGAGCAGCTTGTTCGGCTGATTGCAGCTCTCCCAGGGAACACTGCCCATCCACGGCCTTCGCCCCCGGCATCCGCCGAGCGCACCGACGGCCTGGGCCTCATACATGCGTCGCTCCTGGCCGCAGTCGCAGCCAACCACGACATCCGCAACGTCACCTGCTGTCCCGCGCTCCTCAATCCAAAGCGGCCTGGTGCAGGTCGTGCTGCCTTTGTGGATATAGACTTTCCAATCGATGTCATCGATGTGGCCGCGCTTGCAGCCGCACACGAAGCGAACCGGCACCAAGCGTTTCTTTGCGTCCCTTGGGGTTGCTTCCTGCGGGTCTAGATAGGTTCGTCCCTTGTCGGTGCCGTCCCATCCGACAAGCCTGCGTCGACGATGTCTGCCTCCGCCACCGGCGACGGTTGCCTGTGTCTCGAACCACGTTGGAAACACGAACCCACCGATCGCGGCACGACGTGTATCATCCTTTTCGTCGAAGGCAGGCGGGGCGTAGAGCTTCATCCTTGCTACGCCGAGCGCGAGCGCAAGCTTGGCTTCCAGCCGCTTCTCGTGGATCTGGTGCCCGTGCTGACCCTTCCACGTGCTGAGGCTCCCGACGATTACAGAATGCTCGGGCAAATCGACCAATGCCCCAGGGCCGAAGCTGGTGACGACTTGGCTCTGCCGAAGGAAGTTATCGTCAGCCATTACGTCAGTTCCTTCCCGTCAGTCGGGCTGAGTATCTTCACCAGGACATTGGCCTCCACGTCGCGCAAAGAGCGTGGTGCACGAAACTGGCGTTGATCGGCGGGCAGCCCCTGATCAGCTCCGGGCGTTGCTTCCTGGAGCAGCTTCACCCCCAGGCCTGAGTAGACGAGCGAGGCGGATGCTGCCTCAATCCGCGTCGCAATCGCCTGCCAGGAATCCAACAGGCCGGTCGTTCGAGAACCGACGGTTGCGGTCAATGTCGCCGCGTCGGCGCTGGTCAAGCTGCGATCGCTGCGGCCGGCACGTGAAGAAACGGAATTCACGATTGTGTCAGCTGCTGCACGCGACGCACGAAGCGTGCCGGCCATCGCGTCGCCGGTCAGTGCGTATTCACCAAGCCGGGCCAACGCCACCACGACTGGCGCCAATCCGCGGTCCAGGGCGCGAGCGGAGAACGGCGTGACGCTCACCGCCTCCACCCCGCGGTAGAACGCATCGTGCCAGGCCCGAAAGCGCTCGTAGTGCGACCGGTCTCGCGGCTTGTTGGTGTTGAGAAGCACGACGACGAGGCCGGGTCGCTCGTCGCTGCGCCCGATGCGGCTCGTCGCCTGGATGTATTCGGACACAGTCTTCGGCTGGCCAGAAACCAGCATGAGACCAAGCCTCGTGATGTCCAGGCCGACCGAGATCATGTTCGTCGCCAACGCAGCGTCGACCCGGCCCTTCTTGTCGTGAGGCAGGGCCAGACGCTCCTTCGTCTCCGACACCTTGTCCGTCGAAACACGTGACGTCAGCTCAGGGCAGTCGAAGTCGATCTGGCGGCTGGCAAGGCCCGCGTCCGTCTCGCCCACGCGGAGATGCGTGCCGTACTTCGCGAGGCGCGACTGAATTTCGCCCTCAATCATATTCCGTGCTGATCCAAGCTCACGGAGTGCGTTGAAGTAGCAGAGCAGCGTCATATAGGGGTCAGCCGGGTTCGGCTTCACGCCGTGCTGCTGCCATTGGTGTTCGGCTGCTGCCATCAGCGTCACGGCACCGCGCAGGAAGTTTACCTTCGGGCTGCCACCAGGAGCCGCGATGCCGACATAGATACGGCCGGTCGGATCATTCTTGGCTCGGCTGCGGGCGAAGAAGCTATCCGCGCGATCCGGGCCGGGTGGCGGGAAGACAGCCACGCGATCTCTGTCGAACAGCGCTCGGATCTGTCGTTCTGCGCGGCGCACAGTGGCTGTCGAGGCGACGATCTTTGGGCGAACCCCGTGGCGCAGACAAAGCCGATCCAGCGCCGCCTCATAGAGGCCAGCCATCGTGCCGAGCGGACCGCTGATGAGATGCAGCTCGTCCTGAATCACGAGGTCAGGCGGCTTCAGCGGGGAGGCAAGAGGGTTCCCTCGGCCCGGGCTGGCTGCGCCGTAGAAACCGTCCGAATCGTAGCGATCCGCACCGCCGAAGAAGCCACCAATCTCGCCCGTCCAAGGCATTCCCGCGAACTTGTCGACGGTCGCAATCATGAAGGCAGGAAGGCGCCGGTAAATAGGCTCATCCACAGCTTGAATCGGCAGTGGGAGGCCCCGTCCGGAGTGGAAGTCGCAGCTCCTGGTCGGGTCGACACATTGGATATCGAGCCGCCGCGGCTGATCGAAGTTCGGCGATAGGCTGAATGAGTTGCCCGTGAAGGCGGTACCGCACCATGGGCAAGCTTTCAGCGGAATCGGCTGCTGGTCCTTCCGGCCATTCCGGAAATCCATCACCTTGATGCGGGTCGTGCGACGCTTGGGGTCGGGCACGCCCTTGCTGCCCATGCGGTTGGGCGTTGCGGCCTGGCCCACCCAAAGCCCGATCTCAATTGGCCAGGTCCCCCACCGCGTCGGATCGGCCAGCCGCTCCAGCTCCATCGCGCATACCACCGCCGTGGCGCGACTGAGCTGGTCGAGTGTCAGCAGCCGCAGCGTGTATCGCATCAACACCGTCAGCCCCGCACCCTGGAGACCCGGGTTCCGACGCCGACGCAGCGCGATGGTGAAGGCGGCGAGGCCAAGATACGCCTCGGTCTTGCCGCCGCCGGTGGGGAAGAACAGGAGGTCGACGCATTCCCGATCCGGGTGCTCCGGCTCCGCGAGCCCCCTCAACCCCAGCAGAATGAATGCGAGCTGGAATGGATACCATTCGGGTGTGCGTGAGTTGGCAGGATCGAAGGCTTTGCCATCCCGGCGGCGTTCCTGCGCTTCGCGTCGCCGACCAGCTAGGGCCACGGCACGGTTTGCTAGGCGGAAAGCATCCAGAACATCGGGCGCGGCGAGGCAGGCAATACCGGCGTCGATCCGGTCTGCGGCGGCTCCGGCATTGTCCAGCAACTGCTGCGCTACGGTGTGGCGGCGTGGTGTCAGGGCGGCCAGCCTGGGTCGCTGGCCCGCGATCCACACGCGGTAGTCCGCCGTCAGAGGTTCGAGCGCGGCGCGCGCGGCGGCGAAGTCTGGCAAAGCACCAAGCACCTCCATCCGTCGCTCGCCGGCGATGGATTTGTGCGGCTCCACCCGGGGAACCATCGCCTGCGGCATCCATGCCGTGCAGATGCGTTGGCAGGGGACGGTATCATCCCATTCCGCGGCGACGTTGTGGCCGACCGCCAACTCTCCGACCTCGGCGAAATGCAGGTCATTGACCTGCTGGTCCCAATCCTTGGCGTCGGCGCTGCGGAGGTCAGGCCGCGCGGTGAAGCCGACCTCGCTGCGCAGAGCGAGGGCAGCCTGAAAGATATAGGCCTCGTCGGCCAGCTCCTTGATGGCGCCCGGGTCGCGGTCGTTGACCAGGAAGACCTGCAGCGCCAGCAGGTCCTGTTCGACCTCGTTGATCGTCAGCCTGACCTTGCGGCAGATGACAGCGAGATGCAGACCGCCAGTGCCGGGAAGCGGAATTTCCGCCAGCACGCCGTTGGGGATCAGCGGCACCGGTACGGTGACGTCGCGCGGCGTTCTCTGCCAGCGCTGGCGGGTGAGAACGCCCTGCGTTTCCGGACCACCTGCCTGCACCGTCGCGACCTGGCTCGCCGGATCATCGCCGGCATCAACCGCCGCCACGGCCTGTCCGAGGCCCTCAGCGACATCCTGCGCTTGATAGTCCCCCCAGGTGACCTCGGCCTCGATCACCTCCGTCCCCCAGGGCAGCAGAGCCGAAATGCCCATGCTGGAGGGGAGGAAGGATCGGTTGGTGCCGGCCACGTCACCGGCGCCGTCATCACCGCTGTCACTGCCGCCCTGGATGGCGCCGAGTTCACCCTCGGTGGCGGCTGTGCCGGAAGCGCTGTCCTCGAGCTGCCGCTTCGGCTTCAGGTAGCCGGTCAGATACCAGCGGCTGGGTCGGGCGGGCAGCAATTCGTGCTCGAGGTCGATATCCACGCCGGCGCGTGGACCAATCAGGTCCCGGCGCAGCGTGTCCACCAGATGGGTCCGAATGGCGGCCGAAGCGGGTGCTGTGGGCGCGGGCAAGGCCTGACTCATGGGATCTCCAGCAAGGGGAGCGGCGCGGGTGCAGCGGGGCGGCGACCGCGACGGCGGGGTACCGGCGCTGGGGAAGCGCCCGCGGAGGCAGCCGCGGCGCGTTCATCGGCCTCGGCCTTCGCCCGCGCCTCGTTCAACTGCCACAGGAATTCGAGCACCCGGGCGCGGTCGGCTTCGGGCCAGCGGCGGCGCCAGGGTCCGGGCGGATCGTCCTCCCCACCGGGCCATTCGCGTTCGTGGATCGGCGTGGGGATCGCCTGGTTCCAGCCATAGGCGTGCAGCACTGCGGCATCCATGGCGTCATGCAGGGCGCGGAGCCGCAGGATGGCGGGGTCAGCCTCCTGCGGATCGTCGAGGCGGTTGTGGGTGGTCGTCATGCCTTCGTTGGCGGCCAGCATCCAGGTGGCACGCGCCTCGTGGAAGGCTTCGCCAGCAACTTCCAACGCGGCCGCGCTCGCCTGCGCCGACGGAGGAAGCGGGAAGGTCTCCAGGCAATCGGAGGGACTATAACGCAGCCGATCTTCGAGCGAGGATGAGAAAGCGCGGGCCCAGACCTCGTGGATACGCGACTGGAAGACGGCGAAGGCACCAAAATTTTCGTCTGGGAAGACGACAAGCGTCTCAGCGAAGATCGCTCCAGCAGGCAGGCGAGCGAACGCCAGATGCGGCGACACACGGCTGATAGCGAGGACGTTTAAAACGCTAGCTGCGGCCTGATAAAGCGCTGGAGCACGCTCCGCGTGTCGCCACCAGAGGCGCTTCCGAATTTCCCGTTCGACCTTGTCCCTCTCCGGCTTTACCCGATCCCGCAGAATGTCGAGCAGGTCCGGCCAGTCAGTCGCAACAGCATCGGGATAATCCCGCGGGACGACGCCTTGAGAAAGATACGCGTTCCGTTGCTGGAGGTCGGCTTCCGCCCAGATCGGCTCCAGCTCAGCGTCGCGTTCCAGGGGCAGGTCGCCAAAATCGATCGCCCAGCGACGGTGCGCGTGGCTCGGGCTGTCGTTGACCTCTTCCCCGCCGAGATAGGGCCTGATGCGCAAGGCGTTGTGGGCACCGGAGGGATTTCCCGGCGCCGTCAGCCGATGCATGTCGGCAAGCCGGTTCGCAGCTCCATCCTGCGAGTCGTCGTCGAAGGTGAAACCCATCCCGAGCAGGTAGCTACCGATGAACGCCAGCCCCTTGCTGGCCTCCAGGGGCACCGGCGCCTCGTCCCGTTGGCCTTCCTCTAGAAATGCGCTGATCCGAGAGACGTCCCGGCCATCCAGCACCGGCGTCATGTCGCTCTCGCCGCGGACCATCTGCACGACACAGACAATCACCGCCGCGTCGCCAGGCCAGCGAAGCCGCCGCGTCGCGCGGGTGATCGTGGCGCCCCGCTTCAGAAGGGCACGCAGGCCGCTTTCACGCGTGTCGCCCTGTCGGATCGTGTTGGTGGCTACAAAACCCAGCGTGCCGCCTTCGCGCAGCAGATCATATCCACGCAGGAAGAAGTGCGCCGAAAGATCGGCATTGCCATGCGCCCCAGCATGGATGGCCTGCAGCCATTCCGGGAAGCCCGGGACGTTGCCCTTCTTGTAGCTGTTCTTGCCCGCATAGGGCGGGTTGCCGACCACCGCGTCGAAGCCGCCATTCTCCCGCTCGAACACCTCGGGAAATTCGATGTCCCAATGGAATGGCTGGTAGGTATGTCCTGCCGCGCCCAGCCGCGCCTGGACGTCGCGCCCCTCCGCCAAAGCCGCCTGCCAGGTCTCGCCAGCGGCCATGTAGTCCGATTCCAGCTTGGCCTGCGCCAGCCTGCGCGCGGTCGCGGTGGTCTTGCCAAACCAGGCGGCACAGATCGCGTTGCCGATGTCGCGCACGTTGTCGAGGATCGCATCCGCCCCCGCCAGGATGGGGCGCAGCACGTCCTCGCCCTCACCATCCAGCGCCTCACGGATACGACGGCGCTCGACGGCGGCGCGCGCGATACGCGGCCGGATCAGCGGGAAAGCGAGCTGAGCGGATTCCGGCCGTACCGACCAATGCAAGTCAACGATGCGGCTGCGCGGCAGCCCGATCAGCGCGTCACCGTGCCGAAGCGCGTGGTCCAGGAAGGTGAACTCATGGTCGCGCGCCAGCGTGGCGAGCCATAGCGAGAGCCGGGCCATCTCAACCGCGAAGGGATTGCGATCGACGCCGCAGAGGCAGCGCATGGCGACGAGACGGCGCGCATGCTCCAGCGCATCCTGATCCGCCGGAAGTTGCGGCGTGACGCCGGCCCGGCCCCAGGCCGCCACGAGATGACCTGCCAATTGCCGGCACGCTTCCACCAGGAAGGCACCGCTTCCCATGGCAGGGTCGAGCACCCGGAGGCTGAGGATCTGCTCCGGCGTGGGTTCCGTGCCGAGCCGGGCGAGCACGGGGGCGAGGGTATTGGCCACAATCGGCCGCGTCAGGGTGGGTGGCGTATAGTGGCTGCCAGAGCGCCGGCGCTCCTCGGTCGGCTGCAGGACCGGCGTCCCGGCCGGGACGACGACGGGTGTTGCGGCGCGGTCAATCAGCTGATGCAGGGCGGCTTCGAGACTGGGCAGAGCGCTTGCCAGCTGGATCGGGCGCATGGCGACGTCGGATGGCTTCCGCTCCGCATGCTTCTTCAGCCAGTTGCCGCGATCCGCCGCGGGGACGGCCAGCAGCGATGCGAGGTTGATGACGGTGGACGCGTTGGACTTGGTGTTGGTGATGGCGGCGGAGGGGCCCGTTGTCAGTTCGACGGTGAATCCCATCATTGTCTCGTAGACCGCGCCGATCTGCTCCACGTCCAAGCCGCTGTAGAGGAGGCGTTGGCCATCCAGGATCAGAAGTCCTTCGAGAATGGACAGCACCGTCGCATCAGAGACGCGCGGCACATTGGGAGGATCAGATGTCGCGTCTCGGCCTTCCAGGAAAAGATAGCGATCGGGATCGAACAGCGCGCCGCGCCGGGCAGGAAGGACGAGCGCACCGTGCCGTGCACCGCCATGGACGATGCGGGAGAGCGCGATGATCTGCGCCCAGGCGCTAAACCGGTCATCCATCGTGTCGGGGTTCAGCGCCTTGTCGTCGCGGAGCCGGTCGAACAGCCGGGATAGGGTGTAGTTGTTCGTCCAGACTTCGTTGTCTGGGAACAGGCCGCGATCCTCAGCATAGAGTACGAACACCATGCGCATCAGCGCGGTCAGCAGGCCGCCGTAGAGCTGGTCCGGCTGATCCTTGGCAAGGCGCGCGATCCTGTCGCCACCAGCGCGTTGGTCGGCGGCATGAAGGCCGCGGAGCAAGGCATGGAGCGCGGCCAGGACCTGGCCGGATAGCTTGGCCGAGACGTCCGCCTGGTGCCTGCGGCTATCCCGCAGCAGCACCGGCAAGCGGTGCGACGGATCACCGAACAGGCGCTGCTCCTCCAGCAGCATGTGTAGCGCCGCCAGCATGGGCCGGCCGCGAACCTCCATCATCTCGGGAATCGGGAAGGTCGCGTGGCCGGCTGTCTCGCCCTGGGGCAGGTAGATGAGGCGTATTGCCGCACCGGAGACGAGCAGACCAGTCGCGACGCCCGTACCCTGGAGGAGACGCGTCATGAGATGGTGGGGGCTGGCCGACCAGGAGCCGAAGGGAACGGCAGCGTCAAAGTCTGCACCATCGGCGACATCACGGATGAGGATCTGCCAGGGCTGCGCCCCAGGTGCCGGATTGGGGTCTGCCACCGCATGGTCGGGACGGAGGGCGTGTCCAGTCTCCGGAAGCGGCACGACCAGGCTGTCGGGCAGCTGATCGGCGGGCACGATGTCGGTGGGCTGCCATCCGAAGAGCGACGTCAGCAGCGCAGGTGTGTCTGGGGCTGCCGTCCACGCTGTGAGGAGCGTCTGCAGCTCAGCCAGCGCGCTGCCGTTGGCGTTGGGCACGACGCCATGGGTCTGCAGCGCCGGGCTGGTGACCAGAACTCCCTGCGGCTGAACATTGCCGAGCCATTCGGCGTGAGGATCCGGCGGCGGCATGTCTTACGCCGTCCCAGGCCAGAGATAGGCGATGCCAACCGGCTCGATCCGCGACGCAACGGTGGTGTATCCAGCGCGCACGCGATCCGGCTCTTCGGCTTCTTCCTTTGTCAGGGCTGCGAGACGCTTCTCCCAGGCGCGCCGATCATCCTGAACCTGGCGGCGCTCTTGCTCGTCAGGAAACAGCAAGACCAGCTGATCTTGCGGTTCCGCCTTCTGAATCAGTTTGAGAATTCGACCTCGCTGATCGGAGAGGAGCCGCCGCATGCCTTCAGCTTCGCTTTCAGCTCGACGAGCCAAGGCAGCTTCCGCAGCAGCTCGGGCGGTGCCGGCGGCCTGCTCGAGGTAGGGGCGTAGATCGGCGATGTCCTGCGCCATCGATGCATGGAGACGCGACCGCGTTTCCGGTGCAACGGCGTCTGCTGTCGCCCCAAGTGCGTCTTCCAACATGTCGAGCGTCGTGGCCTCGCCGGTTTCGCCGTAGGGGCGCAATGGGCCGCGGCGGAGCGAGGGTTCAATCCAGCGAGCCGTTACCGGGACGATCTCCTCGTGGAGGCGTGAGGCGCCAGGGCCATACAGGCTCAGTCGGCCGAGCAATACGACGCGAGGCTCGCCCAGCTTCGTGGCTGCCAGGCATGCACGTGATAGGTCGAGATGAACGAGGCCCTGGGTGGTGAAACGTGACAGTAGGCGGCGCACGAGGCGATGCTCGAGGTGGACTTGGACGGCATCTTCGCCAAGTTCGCCCGGGTCTTCGAAGGTGATCGGACGGAGAGCCGCCGTCGCCCTCCATTCGGGAATCGAGATGCCCGGAGGGCGGGGTTGCCGCAGCAGGTCGAGCGTCGGTTGCCAGGACGCATCGGCTGCCAGCGCCGCGGCAGGAACGGAGTAGCTCTCCGGCTGGCCCGGCTGAGGCGGTGAGGCCGGCACGATGGGCGTAACCCGCGAGAGGGCAAGTGACGCCGATAGAGCATCACGCAACTGGTCGGACTTCAATCGAATGGCGCGGCCGGAACGGTCGAGCTGGCGCTGCAGCCGTTCAATTTGTGCGAGCAACTCGGCCTGGCGCTCACGGCCTTCGTCGAGCTCGGCCTTTGCAATGGCTGCCTTTTCATCAGGCCCAATAGCCTCAAGCCGCCTGATCGTAGCGTCGGCCTCCTTGTGGCGGATACCGTTGGAAAGCAGGGCAGCGGCCTTCGCCTCGAGCACATTTGCCATCGAGCCGAGCTCTCGGCGGATGGTGTCAGACTTGCGCACCAAGACGCGGAGTACGTGATCCTCAGCACGTTGCGGAAAGAAGAAGTACCGGCATGTGACCTCCGGCGCAGGTTGCAGCTTTCGGTCGATACGACCGTTGCGCTGTTCAAGGCGGCTCGGATTCCACGGCAGATCGAAATGCAGCAAATCGCTGCAATTCCGTTGAAAGTTCAGACCCTCGCGCGCCGCATCCGTGGCAATGAGAATGCGAAGAGGATCTCGGTCAGGTGGAAGATTGAAGACGTGCTTGAGGCGCTCCCGCTCCGCCGGGCGAGTGTTGCCGCTATAGCAGGCGATACGCCGACTTGCTTCGTCTGTGTGGGCTACTGCTTGCCGAAGCCGACCCTCCAGCCAGCGGCGCGTATCCTCCCATTCGGTGAAGATGAGCAGCCGTCGGCCATTCCAGGCACCCCGCCCCAGCGGCACTCCATGAGGCATCCGCGAGTTGAGGCCCGGGCACATCTCCTTCTCAATCCAATCGACCAGCCATGCGATGCGCTTGTCCGGTGCGTCGTATGAGGCGTCTGCGATCTCCGTCATTCGCGCGACAAGAGCCCGCTCAGCCGTGAGGATTTCAGCTGGCCCACCGGATGAGAGCAGCGTGGCGCGCAACACTGCTTCGTCTTCATCTGCAGCGCGGCTCTCGAGTTCACTGTCAGATGCATCCACGTCGGGCGGCGCGAGCAGAAGATTTGCTTGGGCGTCTGAGAGCAGTGAGGTTCCGCTTTCACGCGCCAGTGCACGGCCATGCACGCTGATTGTCCGGTGGAACGCCGCGATGGAGGAAAGCAAGCGCTGCTGGAGCGTCCCGAGTACGAGAAGACCTGCTTGCCTAGCGGAGCGCGGCCCCTGGTTCAGGCGGGCCTCACGCAATTCACGCAGCTCAGCCAACATCGCACTTAACAGCAGTTCCGGCGCGTCAGTCGGCAAGCCGGTGATGTCTTCCTGCTTGACGATACGTCTTGGAAAGCCGCCGCGGATTTCCCGAATATCCTCTTTGAGGCGCCGCACCATGACCGCTTCACGGTCAGCCTTCCGGACAGGATCACCGCGCAGGAAGCGCTGCGGGTCGAGGATTTCGAGCAGCGCTGAGAAGCTGTTGGAGTGGCCATTGTGGGGGGTAGCAGAGAGAAATATCCGGTGCTCGAACCGTCCAGCGATCGCGCGAATCGCGTGAGTGAATGCAGAATCGATCGCATAGCGCGAGCCGCTTGCCGGCGCCGCGTGGTGAGCTTCATCTAGAATGAAGACGGACTTCGCCTTAGCGCCACCGAGCCAACCTTCCAGCCCGTCACGGTAGGCCGGATCGACCAGCAGGCGGTGCGAGACGAGGAAGAAGCTCCCCGTCTGCCATGGGTTGGCAGCATACCCGCGCTGACGCCGCACGGTTGTCGCGTAGTCCCTGTCGATAATAGTAAAGGATAGGCCAAACCGCGCCTCCATCTCCTCCTGCCACTGAATCAGCATGCCAGGTGGGGCGGAGATGACGCAGGTCTCGGCTCTCCGCCGAAGCAAAAGTTCGCGCAGAATAAGGCCTGCTTCAATCGTCTTGCCCATACCGACATCGTCGGCAATGAACTGATTGACGCGGGGCATGAGAAGCGCCTTCCGCAGCGGTTCAAGCTGGTAGTCAAACAAACTAATTCCGGCACGGAACGGCGACTGGAACAGAGTGGGATCTGTCGCGGTTACGCACCCCCAGCGCATTGTCCGATAAAATGCCCCGAAGCGATCCGGTGGGTCGAAGTTGCCCGCCCCGACACTCTGCCACCCTGATTCGGCAATGACCGACGCATCGGGTTCAATATCCCAGAGCACCGTTAGGCTCGTTCCAACGGCATCATCATCAATGCAGGACAGTTTCACCAGTCGGCTCTCGTCCGGCTGAGGGGGCTGCTCTACCTCTTCGACGAGCCATCGCCGATGGCGCACTCGCACGAAGGCACCAGTCGCCAATGGGACCTGGCTCGATTCAGTGTTCTGCGGGGAAACGAGTGCACTCATTCTTCTACGCTAGACAGAATTCGTCCGCATGCGAACCGGCATTAGGATCAAGAGCGGAAACGGGACCTCGTCTCCGGTCGTCGAGCGGAACCATCCACGCAGTGTAGACGGCCCCACCGAACTTCGTACCAACGTGTTCGCTCTCGAAGTACGGATTTCGGGCAGGTGGGGTTCGAACCGGCGCAAGTGCCGACCGCGCTGAAACCGGCCTTTGACCTAGGCTTTTGAGGTCCGTACGAAAACAGCTAAGTCAGGAGGTCCGGAGAGAATTGGCCTCCGGAGGGCGAAATTCGGGCATCCCCAGGCCGAGTCAGTCAACAGGTCCGCCTCGAAAACTCCAGGAAACCTGCCACTCAGCGCGGCGCATGGTCAAGCGGAGGGCACGGCTCGGATGGGAACTGGCGGAGCGCGTGAGATTCGCACCGAGAGTACGGCCGTGAAGCAGGCTTGAGTTTCGGACGCCTCACCCATTTTGTAACAAGCAAAGGGAAAGCGGTTGAGTCGACGAAATCGTTCAACCCGACGCCACAGTAAAACACGCGAAATCAATGCCTTGAAGCTTGTAGGAAAAATCCGTAAACCCTCAAGGTTTGGAGAATCTCTGCAACATTGGAGAGAAAACCTGCCCCCATTCCGGATCTGCACCATCAAGGTCGCGGCCAAAAACCGCAGGAAACCTGCGCCTCAGCGCGGTATCCTGCTTGGGAGAGACAAGTTGTGAGAAGGCCGACTGGAGCAGCGGTGGGAACCCGAATCTAACCTTCTCTGGCCTGAATTCACGGTCGTCTGATGCCGTAGAGGCCCGACGATCCGCACCAGTCGGCAAGTCAGGGTCTCCGCGGCTGCCACCGGACGGCGGGAGAAGTATCCCCGCCCATCCGGCAACCGGGCCGATCACTGCCGCCAGAAGGGCTTGCGGCATTCGGCTCGCGCCTCGGCGCGTGTCAGCCCGAGGTCTCGCAGAATATGGTCACTGACCACATCGAGGTCGGTGTAGCCGACCAGCGCGCGCCGCTCGCGATACCGCTGCATCCACAGTCTCACGAGCGCGACGAGGTGGGCGATCCGGTTCTCCGCCCGGTCGTGATCGACCATCGTTCCGCTCATGCCGATGGTCGGCCCGGCGGGTTCGATGGCGAGGCGCATGCTTGAACGCATTTCCGTTGCTCCTGTCCTGGCGACCTGCGGCCGCTCGCTGTTGAGGAGCCGGATGAATAAGGGCACGGTGCGATGGACGTCGAAGCATCGTTTCTCTAGCCTGCCCTAGTTTTCCTCATGCCCTCCCGGGTGCCATGCCGCGTCGCCTGCCGCCGCTGAATGCGCTGAAGGCCTTCGAGGCCGCCGCGCGGCACGAGAGCTTCACGCGCGCCGCCGAGGAGCTCTGCGTCACCCAGGGCGCCGTCAGCCACCAGGTCAAGGCACTGGAGGCGGGCCTCGGCCTGCGCCTGTTCGACCGCGGCACGCAGGGCCTGGTCATCACCGAGGCCGGGCGCGCCTATCTCGAAGTCGTGCGCGACGCCTTCGACCGCATCGCCTCCGGCACCGAGCGCCTGCTGGAACGCCAGGGGGCGGGCACGCTTACCGTCAGCACCTCCCCGAATTTCGCGTCGAAGTGGCTGGTCCATCGCCTCGGCCGTTTCGCGGAAGCGCATCCCGAAATCGAATTGCGCGTCAGCGCCTCGCTCCAGCACATCGACTTCGCGCGGGAGGATGTGGACCTCGCCATCCGCCACGGCGACGGATCCTGGCCGACGCTACACGCGACCCGGCTGTGCGAGGAAGCGCTGTTCCCCGTCTGCAGCCCGGCCTTGCTTCGTGGGCGCCGTCCGCTGCGCGCGCCAGCGGGACTGCATCACCACACGCTGCTGCACACCAACGACCGCCGCGACTGGTCGCGCTGGGTGGAGGAGGCCAGCGCCAAGGGCGTGGATGCCGGGCGCGGCCCGGTCTTCAACCAGGCGAGCATGACGATCGACGCGGCGGTGGACGGCCAGGGCGTGGCGCTGGCGCGCACAGCGCTTGCCGCCTGGGATTTGCTTTCGGGCCGGCTGGTGCAGCCCTTCGGCCCGCGCCTCGCGGTGCCTTATGGCTACTGGATCGTTGGACCCAGGGCGACATCCGGCCTGCCGAAAGTGATCGCCTTCCGCGACTGGCTGCTGCGCGAAGCGGCGGAGGACACGCGCCGGCTGCGGGAGATCCTGACGTGACTGTGGTGACGACGCGCCTGCTCTGGGCGCGCGCACTGCGCGACTTCGGTGACGGTTTCGTAGCGGTGCTCCTGCCGGTCTATCTGACCGCGCTCGGCCTCGGCCCGGCCGCCATCGGCCTGGTCGCGACGCTCGCGCTGCTGGGGTCGGCGCTGACGACGCTCGGCATCGGTGTGGTCAGTGGCCGGTTCGGGCAAAGACGCCTGCTGATGGCAGCCTCGGTCGTGATGGCGGCGAGCGGATTTGTCTTCGCGGCGACGGATGCACTCGCCATCATCCTCCTCGTCGCCCTGGTGGGCACGATCAATCCCTCGGCCGGCAGCGTCAGCATCTTCGTGCCGCTGGAGCATGCCGTGCTGACCCGCGCCGTGCCGGACGCGGAGCGCACGCGCAGCTTCGCTCGCTACAGCCTGGTCGGCGCCATGGCGGCGGCGTTGGGCGCGCTCGCCGCGGCCTCGCCGGATCTGCTGGCGCGGACCGGGCTGTCGGAGATCGTCGCGTTGCGCGCAATGTTCGTACTCTACGCCGCGCTCGGCATCGCCGGCGGGCTCGTCTATCGCAGCCTGCCGCGGGAGGCGCCGGCTGAGGTGGGCTCAGGCCACAGCGTTCTCGGCCCGTCGCGCGGCATTGTGGTGCGGCTCGCGGCTCTGTTCTGCGTCGATTCCTTCGCGGGCGGCTTCGCGGTACAGTCGCTGCTCGCGCTGTGGCTATTCGAGCGCTTCGACCTCTCGCTCGCCGAGGCCGGGCTGTTCTTTTTCTGGTCCGGCGTGCTCTCGGCCTTCTCCTTCCCAGTGGCGGCCTGGCTCGCCACCCGCATCGGCCTCGTGAACACCATGGTGTTCACCCACATCCCGTCCAGCCTCTGCCTGATCGGGGCCGCCTTCGCGCCGCAGGTGGAGGTCGCGCTCGGACTGCTGCTGCTGCGCGCGGCGCTGTCGCAGATGGATGTGCCGACGCGCTCCTCCTACGTCATGGCCGTGGTGACGCCCCCCGAGCGCACCGCCGCGGCCAGCTTCACGGCTGTGCCGCGCAGCCTGGCGGCGGCGGCAGGACCGGCGATTGCCGGGGCGATCTTTGCGGCAGGGTGGCAGGCGACGCCCTTCATCCTCTGCGGTGTCCTCAAGATCGCCTAGGACTTCGCCTTGCTGTGGGCGTTCCGTCAAATCCGCCCGCCGGAGGAACGCCAAGCCTAG
The DNA here is from genome assembly GCF_058833935.1 of Roseomonas sp. TS2. Lineage (NCBI taxonomy): Bacteria > Pseudomonadati > Pseudomonadota > Alphaproteobacteria > Acetobacterales > Roseomonadaceae > Roseomonas > Roseomonas sp. TS2. The sequence goes on from NZ_JCACVY010000001.1 coordinate 50,993, forward strand.
AACGCTGCGTACTGGACAGACGCGGCGCGCGAATGCTACCCGCCGTCGCGTGCCGAAATCCGTTGTCCGCCGCGTCCGGATGCTGCTCGCTGCGCTCATGCTCCTGACCGGAGTGCTGGGCCAAGTGGGACATGCCTGGGCGCATCACGGTGGTCCCGACCCTGCGGCGGCTTGGCTCGCAGCCCTTCAGGCCGAACGCGACTGGCTCGCCGGTGGCGCCGCGGATAGCAACGATGCGTCGGTGCAGGTCTTCGGTACCGAGGGCCGCCACAGCCATGGCGACGGGCCCGCGCATCAGCATGACGGGCCGGACGGTCTCCTGGCCGACCACGCCCATGGGGTCGCCTTCCTGCTGCCCGCCGCATCGGGTCTGGCTCAACGTGACCTCGGCGCATCCATGACCCGGGCCTTGTTCGCCCGACTGTCCGGGGCGCCGTCCGGCAATCTCGACCGTCCGCCACGAGGCGACGCAGCGCTCGCCTGAGCCACCGGCGCCACCGCGCCGGCCCGCGTCGTTTCTCGTGGAGTTCCCATGCCTCATCTGCTGTCGCGCGCCCGTGCCGGGCTGCGCCGCCTTGCCCTGTGTTCACTCCTGCTTGCCACGCCCGCCTTTGCCGGCCCTGGCGGCCCTGACCACCAGCATGGTCCGGAACCCACCGCCACGGCCCTGCCGCAGAGCCCAAGGCTCGTAGCCGTCTCCGAGGCCTGGCAGCTCGTCGGCATCCTCAAGGGCGGCGCGCTGACGCTCTACCTGGACCGCCAGGAGGACAACGCGCCGGCCGCGGGCGTGACGCTCGACCTCGACATCGCGGGCCGGACGGTTCGCGCCGAGGCGCAGCCGGACGGCAGCTTCCGCATCCCGGCCGAGGCGCTCGGCACCGGGGAGATCGAGGTGCTCGCCACCATCGGCGGCGCGGCGCCCGACCTGCTGGTCGGCACCATCCGGGTCCCTGGCGCTGCGGCCGCACCCGCCGCGGCGCACGGTCACTCCCACGCCCTCAGTGATTTCTTGCACCGCCGCATCTCGGTCGAGACGGTGCTCATCGCCCTGGCCGCCACCGGCGCCGGCGCCCTTGCGATCGGCTTCCTGTTCGGCCGTCGCCGCGCCGGCATCGCGGTGCTGGCGCTGACGCTGCTGGCTGTCTCGCCCTCGACGGCGGGGCCGGGCGGCCCGGACCACAGCCATGGCCCCGAGACGGCAACCGCCGAGGACGGCGACGCGCCGCGCCGCCGCGCCGATGGCATGGTCTTCGTGCCAAAGCCGACGCAGCGCCTGCTCGAACTCCGCACGCGCCGCGTCGTGCCGGAGGAGACCGCGCGCCGCGTCACCCTTGCCGGCCGTGTGCTGCCGAGCCCGGACGCGCAGGCCGTCGTCCAGCCCGCGACCGCCGGCCGGATCGTCGCCATCGACGGCGCCCTGCCGCGGCGTGGCCAGGCGGTGCGCGCGGGCGATGCGCTCGCCCTCGTAGTGCCGTTCGCCGCCGCTACCGGCGAGATCGCCGGTGCGGAAACGCTGCGCGCGCCGGCCGATGGCGTGATCGCGACCGTTGCGTTGGCCCAGGGCCAGACGGTTTCGCCCGGCCAGACCCTGGTGGAGATCCTCGACCCCGCTCGCGTGCGGATCGAGGCCGAGGCCTTCGCGCCGCTGGCGCTCGCGCCCACTGCCGCCGCCAGCATCGAGGCGCGCGGCATGGCGCCGGTGCCGGCCGCCCTGCTCGGCCGCGCGCCCGCGCTCCGCGGCCAGACCGCGCTGCTCGACTTCGCGCCCCGCGCCGCGGACCATGGCCTCGAGATCGGCCGCCGCGTGCAGGTCGTGGTGGAACTGCCGGAGCGCCGCACCGCCATCATCCTGCCGCGCGACGCGGTGGTGCAGGCGCCGAACGGCCTGCCCGTGGTGTTCCGCCACGCCGAGCCGGAGCTGTTCGAGCCACGCATCGTGCGCTTCGAGCCGCTGGACGCGACCCGCGTCGCGATCCTGGCCGGCATCGAGCCGGGCGAGCAGATCCTCGTCCAGGGCGCCCTCCTCGTGAACCAGATCCGCTGAGGGGGCGCGCATGTTCAACTTCCTGGTCTCGGCCAGCCTTCGGCACCGCGTCGCGGTGCTGGCGGCGGCGGCGCTGCTCGTCGCCTATGGCCTCTATGTCCTGCCGCGCGTGCCGGTGGATGTCTTCCCCGACCTGACGCGGCCCTCCGTCACCATCATGACCGAGGCCGAGGGCCTCGCGCCGCCCGAGGTCGAGCGGCTGGTCACCGCGCCCGTCGAGGCAGCGCTGCGCGGCGCGCCGGGGCTGGCGCGCATCCGCTCCACCTCCGCGCCCGGCCTGTCCATCGTGCTCGCCGAATTCGAGTGGGCCGCCGACCTGACCGCAGCGCGTGCCGATGCGGCAGAACGCCTGACGCGCCTGCAGGGACGACTCCCGCCAGGCCTCGCTCCGCAGATGGGCGGCATCGGCACGGTGATGGGCGAGATCCTGCTCATCGCCGTGACCGCGTCCGGGCTCGATCCGGCCGGGCTGCGCGACGTGGTGGAGGCTCAGGTGCGCCCGCGCCTGCTCGAAGTTCCCGGCGTGGTGCAGGTGAACCCGATCGGCGGTGCCGTGCGGCAGATCCGCGTCAGCCCCGACATGGCCGCGCTGGCCGAGGCCGGTATCGGCATCGACGCCATCGCGCAGGCGATGGCCCGCGTTGGTGCCTCGGCCGGTGGCGGTTTCATCGAGAGCCGTGGCGTCGAGTTCGTGCTGCGCGCCAGCACACCGACGCCGGACCTCGACGCGCTGCGCGCCCTGCCGGTGGCAACCCCGCGCGGCGCGGTACCGCTCGGGACGGTCGCCGAGGTGGACTTCGCCACCCGCACCCGTCGCGGCGATGCCGGCTTCAACGGCCAGCCCGCCGTCATCCTCAGCGTCCAGAAGGCGCCGACCGCCGACACGCTGCCGACCACACGTGCGGTCGAGGCGCGGCTGGCGGAGGTGCAGGCGTCGCTCCCCGCCGGCGTCACCGCGAACCAGATCCAGTTCCGCCAGGCCGATTTCATCGAGACCTCGATCCGCAACCTGCGCATCGTGCTGATCGAAGCGGCGATCGCGGTGACGCTGGTGCTCGCCCTGTTCCTGCTGAACGGGCGGGCGACGGCGATCTCGCTGACGGCGATCCCGATCTCGATCCTCGTCACGGTACTGGTCTTCGACGCCTTTGGGCTGACGTTGAACACCATGACGCTGGGCGGGCTGGCGATCGCCATCGGCGAGCTGGTGGACGACGCGGTGGTGGATGTGGAGAACATCCTGCGCCGCCTGCGCCAGAATGCCGAGCGACCCAACCCGCTGCCATCGATGGTGGTGATCGCGCAGGCAAGCCAGGAGGTGCGCTCGGGCATCCTCTATGCGACCTTCATCATCGTACTGGTACTGCTGCCGCTCTTTGCGCTCGCCGGCCTGGAGGGGCGGCTGTTTGTCCCGCTCGGGGTCGCCTACATCGTCTCCATCCTGGCCTCGCTGCTGGTCTCCATCACAGTCACGCCGGCGCTGGCGAGCTTCCTGTTGGTAAAGGTGCCCAAGCGCGCGCATGGCGACACGCCTGTGCTGCGTGCGCTGAAGCGTGCGCAGGCGCGCGTGCTTCAGGGCGCCTTCCGCCGGCCGCGCCTGGTGATCTGCGGCGTGGCGGGGGCGGTGGCGCTGGCGGCAGTCGGTGCCGTGCTGCTGCCGCGCGCCTTCCTGCCGCCCTTCAACGAGGGCACGGCCCTGGTCGGCATGCGTTTTGAGTCGGGCATCGGCCTCGAGCAGAGCCAGCGTCTCGGCCTGATCGCCGAGCGCCTGGTGATGCAGGTGCCGGAGGTGGTGAGCGTGGGCCGTCGCACCGGCCGCGCTGAGCTCGACCCGCATGCCGAGGGCGTGCACGCGGCCGAGATCGACGTGACGCTCCGCCGCTCCGACCGCCCGCGCGAGACTGTGTTCGCCGAGATCCGAGAACGGCTCGCGGTGCTGCCAGCCTCGGTGGTGATGGGCCAACCGATCAGCCACCGCATCGACCACATGCTCTCCGGCGTGCGGGCGGCGCTGTCGTTCAAGGTGTTCGGCGAGGATCAGGAGGCGGCACGCATCGTGGCCCAAGGGCTGCGCGCGCGCATGCAGGCCATCCCAGGCCTGGTGGACATCAATGTCGAGGCGCAGACGCTGGTGCCGCAGGTCGAGATCCGCGTTGACCCGGCCGCCGCCGCGCTGCACGGGCTGACGCCGCAGGCCGTCACCGCGGCGGTCGAGGCGCTGGCCGGCGGCCGCGTGCTCGGCGCGCTCGGGGAGGGTACGCGGCGGACCGAGATCGTCCTCCGCCTGCCTGAGGCGGGGCGCAATGCCGACGCGCTGCGCGACCTGCTCGTGCCGACGCCGCATGGCGCGGTGCCGCTGGAGCGCCTCGCCGAGGTGGTCGAGACCACGGTGACGAACCAGATCCTGCGCGAGGACGGCGCGCGGCGCATCGTCGTCTATGCGAACAGCGACGGCTCGCGCGACATGGCGGCGCTCGCCGCCGATCTAGCGCGGCTGGTGGCCGAGCCCGCGCCACCACCCGGCATCCGCATCGTGCTGGACGGCACCTTCCGCGCGCAGGAGGCGGCAAGCCGGGCCATCGCCATCCTCGGCGCGGTCTCGGCGCTGCTGGTCCTGCTGGTGCTGTGGCAGCGCTACCGCTCCGTCGTGCTTGCGCTGATCGTGCTGGCGGTAGTCCCGATGGGCCTTGTCGGCGCCGTCGCGGCGTTGTGGATCGCGGGGCAGCCGCTCTCGGTCGCTTCGATGATCGGCTTCGTGACGCTCGTCGGCATCGCGGCGCGCAACGGCATCCTGAAGGTCTCGCACTGGATCAACCTGGCGTTGCATGAGGGCGAGACCTTCGGGCCCGGCCTCGTCCTCCGCGGGACGCTGGAACGGCTAGGGCCGGTACTGATGACCGCGCTGTCGGCCGGGCTTGCGCTGGTGCCGCTGATGATCGGCGCCGGCGAAGCGGGGCGCGAGATCCTGCACCCCGTGGCGGTGACGATCTTCGGTGGGCTGGTCACCGCGACCCTATTCGACGCGGTGCTGACGCCGGTGCTGTTCCTGCTGTTCGGGCGGCGTCCGCTCGAACGCCTGATCGCCGCGCGCGATGCGGCGGCTGAGGCCGGCGCTGCGCCCGGCCACCACCTTCTGAACCCGAAAGGAGAGACCCCGATGAACCGACGCATGATCCTGGCCGGCTTCGCCGTTACCCTTGCTACCCCGGCGCTCGCCCAGCAGCGCGAGCGACGCGGCCCGAATGGTGGGCTGCTCGCCGGGAGCGACGGACATGAGGTGGAACTGGTCGCCAATGGCACGGCGATCCGCGTCTACCTGGTGAATCACGGCCGTGTGGCGCCGCCGCGCAGCGGGGCGACGGCGCGGATGGTGATCCAGGAAGGCCAGGCGAACCGCACGGCGGCGCTCACGGCCAGCGGCGACGGCTTCTCCGCCACGCTGGAGACGCCGATCACGCCAGGCGCCCGCGTGGTGGTCACCGGCCGCATGCCGGACGGCCACACCGTCCAGGCGCGCTATGTGATGCCCTGATGCACACGCACGGCCGGTGCCGAGCGGCGCCGGCCGGACTACGCTAGGCTAATTCGCTCGGAGGACGCCGTGCTGTCGCCGCTGTCGAACCTGACCTACCGCCACCTGTTCCTGGCCCAGGTGTTGTCGCTGCTCGGCACCGGGCTAGCGACGGTCGCGCTCGGCCTGCTGGCCTACGAACTGGCAGGCGCCGATGCCGGTGCAGTGCTCGGCACGGCGCTCGCGATCAAGATGATCGCCTATGTCGGCATCGCGCCCGTCGCCGGCGCCTTCGTCCACCTGGTGCCGCGGCGCAGCCTGCTGGTGACACTCGATCTCCTGCGCGCCGGTGTCGCGGTCTGCCTGCCCTTCGTCACCGAGATCTGGCAGGTCTACCTGCTGATCTTCCTGCTGCAGGCGGGCTCGGCCGCCTTCACGCCGACCTTCCAGGCGACCATCCCCGACATCCTGCCGGAGGAGGCGGAGTACACGAAGGCGCTGTCGCTTTCGCGCCTCGCCTACGACCTCGAGGCGCTGGCGAGCCCCGCCATCGCCGCGGCCCTGCTTGGCGTGATCGGTTTCCACTGGCTGTTCGGGCTGAACGCGCTGGGCTTCCTCGCGTCTGCAGTGCTGGTGCTGTCGGTGGTGCTGCCCTCGCCGAAGCCACCGACGACTTCCGAGGGTGCCTGGGGGCGCACGACGCGCGGGGCGCGCATCTATCTCGCGACGCCGCGGCTGCGCGGTTTGCTGGCGTTGAACCTCGCCGCGGCCGCGGCGGGCGCGATGGTGATCGTGAACACCGTGGTGCTGGTGCGGGCCGGCTTCGGCCTCGGCGAGCGAGAAGTGGCCTGGACTTTGGCCGCTTACGGCCTGGGCTCCATGGTCGCGGCGCTCGCCCTGCCGCACCTGCTCGGCGATCGGATGACCGACCGGAGCGCGATGCTGGCCGGCGCCGCGCTCCTGGTCACTGGGCTGCTGCTGGCGCCCCTGGTGCCGTCATGGCCGGTGCTGCTGCCGGTCTGGGCGCTGCTCGGCCTCGGCAACGGGCTTGTGCTGACGCCGAGCGGGCGGCTGCTGCGGCGCTCCGCGCATCCCGGCGACCGGCCGGCGCTGTTCGCCGCACAGTTCGCACTGAGCCACGCCTGCTGGCTGCTGACCTATCCGCTGGCCGGCGGCCTCGGCGCAGCGATCGGGCTCGGGCCCACTTTCCTGGTGCTGGCCGTGCTGGCGGTGGCAGGGCTCGGTGCGGCGGCGGCGCTGTGGCCGCGGGATGACCCGGAGGAGATCGAGCACGACCATGCTGGCCTCCCACCGGAGCACCCGCATCGCGCAGCTGAGCACCAGCCGCTCGTGACCGGGCCGGACGGCTTCCGGCACCGGCATGCCTTCGTGATCGACGAGCTGCATCCAGAGTGGCCGGCCAGGACGCGGTAGCGGGATGGCTCTTCGCTGCCGAACCGAGCTGACCGCTCCGCGGTGACCCGAGCGACACAGCCGGCGCCCTGAACAGCAAGATCACCGAAGGCCGCTCATCTTTGCGCGCCTCTCCACGACCAAGGCATTCGGCGATTGCGAACCGACCAATCCAGCGATTCTTAGATGTTTGGTCCCGGCATTTCGTGGTGCGGATTTGCCGTGAACCGGTGAGGTTCTGCGGCCCATGAACGGCAAATGAACTCGTAGGGGGTGAGGCCCTTCAGGGTCTTGAGCCGCCGGGCGTAGTTGTAGGCGTCGAGGAACAGGGCGAGGTGACCGCGGAGCTCGTCGTGGCTGCTGTAGTGGTAGCGCCGGACGGTGGCCTCCTTGAGCGTCCTGTTCATCCTCTCGACCTGGCCGTTTGTCCACGGGTGGTAGGGCTTGGTCAGGCGGTGCTCGACTTGGTTCTGAGCGCAGGCGAGTTCGAAGGAATGGGCGCGGAAGATCTCGCCGCGGTCGATCGCCTCGCGGATGAGCGGTGCGGCCGAGGCAATGTTGCCCGGCGAGGTGAAGTGCTGGCCGTTGTCGGTGAGCACGGCGTGCACGCGGTAAGGCACGGCCTGCAGCAGGGCGCGCAGGAAGTCGGCGGCGATGCGCGTGGTGGCGCGCTCGTGCAGTTGGGCAAAGGCGAACTTCGAGGTGCGGTCGATGGCCACGAAAAGGTGGAGCTTGCCCTGTTCGGTCCTGACCTCGGCTATGTCGATGTGAAAGTAGCCGATCGGATAGGCCTTGAAGCGCTTGCGGACCGGCTTGTCGCCCTCGGTCTCGGGCAGGCGCGAGATGCCGTGGCGCTGGAGGCAGCGATGCAGAGCCGAGCGCGTCAGGTGCGGGATGCTGGGCTGCAGGGCATAGAGGCAGTCGTCCAGCGGCAGCAGGGTGTGGCGGCGGAAGGCGACTATGATCGCCTCCTCGTCGGCCGAGAGGGTGGTTGAGCGCGGCTGGGCCGGGCCCGTGCGCCGATCAGCGACGTCGCCTCGCGCCCGCCACTTGGCGATGGTTTTCGGGTTCACGCCATGCCGGCGGGCCAAAGCCCTCAGGCTCTCTTGACTATGCTGGATCGCGCGACGGACCGCCTCAGTCGTGCGGGCGCAGCCGTGAAGAACCTGGCCCATAGCGCATCTCTCCATGCCGGCGAGAAGACTGCACCATCAAAGCCTGGGACCAAACATCTAGAGCGCGCTGCGTTTACACGGAAGCGTAGCCTGCACCCCGCTTGCCGATGGTGAGTTCCACGACCACCAGCGGCACGCCCAACGCCAGCGCGATCAAAAGGTTCACCAGCAGAAAGGCGCCGCCGTTCTCCCCGGCCAAGTAGGCGAATCGCCAGATGTTTCCGAGGCCTGCGGCCGCGCCGATGGCGGCAAAAATTAGCCCGCTTCTGCTACCCCATTGCTCACCCATTCCCGCTCAGGCGAGGACCCGCAGAGGCGCCGCCCGCGCCAATCGTGGCGGACAGCGCGCGCGGCTCGCGGACAATCATCACGTCGCAATGCAGGCAGATGAGGAGACGTTCGGCGGTGCTGCCCATCAGGATGCCGAAGCGACCGCTTCGGCCATGCGTCCCCATCACGACGAGGTCGATGTCGTTGTCCCAGACATGCGTTCCGATCACGCTCTCGGCTGTTCCGTAGCGGATCAGGTACTCCATCTGCTCCAGCCTGTCTGGCGGTGCGCCCACGCTCGGCAGGAACGCCGCACGCTGACGCTCGGCATCCGCCAGCAACTCCGCCTCATGCGCCGCGCGGCTGATGAAGCCTTCGAACGGCACGCGGTACGCATGCGCCAGTATCATCCGGGCATCCGGGAATACGCTCAGTGCCTGCCGCAAGGCGTGGGCGGAAGTCTCCGAAAAGTCGGAGGCGACGACCACCGTCGGGTAGGCGCGCCAAGGGCGCATCTTCACGATCAGTACAGGCATCGGCGCACGATGGACCAGCCTCTCGACCGTCGTGCCGAGCACCGCTCGGGCAAGGTTTCCGCTGCGGGCTATGCCGGTGACGATCAGCTCGCAGTCGAGTTCGTTCGCCGTGCGCAGGATGATCTCCGCGGGATCCCCCCGCTCGATCACGATCTCCGCTTCGACGTCATGATTGCGCGTGGCGGCGCGGAGGTGACGCTCGGCAAGCGCCCGCACCGAACCGCCGGGAACCGGTTCGGGGCCTTGCTCCGGCTCATTGCCTTCCAGCACATACAGCACATGCAGTTTGGCACCCCAGGCCGATGCCAGCATCACTGCGCGGTCCAGGGCGCGGTCGCAGCGGCAGCTGAGATCCGTCGCGAGGAGCAGGCTTCGCGGCGGACTACCTAGCCCGGCATCCCGCCGTTCTGAGTCTTTCTGCATCGCACAACCTCCGTTTCCATCTCGGGCGCCCATCGCGCCGTCTGTGGCCGCCTGCGCTGGCGGCGGTGCTGCCACCGAATGGATCATAGCAGGTGCAACACGGTTTCGGCGTAAGCGCGGCGCTGCGCGACGGTCAGCTCGGAGCGCAGTGCCTCATCGCCGACGCAGCAACCTGCCGCGTCGAAATCGGCGGCAAGCTTGTGGATCACGTCGGCATCGCCCGGTTCGGCATGATCCACCCACATGACGTCTAGCGCATAGCGGGGCAGTTCCGCCTCGGGAAGGCCGAGCCGACGCCCCGCCCAGAGCCCGATGAGCAGGTTCCGCCTCGCCCTGGGGCTCTCGGCCGTTGCCTGCTCCAGGCTATGCAGTGTGATGTCGGCGGCGAGGGCGGTCTGAATCTGGGTCATCAAGTGATCTCCTCTACGTGGTTGTTGCTCCGGCGCCATGGTCCCGTCATGTCCCGCCCGTCGCGATCAGGAACAGCCCCGAGGATACGGCGCGTCCGAGCGAACCCGGACACGACCGCCCATGAAGGCGAGCCACATCCGGGCCGGGATTGCCGGGCCAGTCGGCGGACAGGATCGAGTCGAGGACGTCCATGCGGGCAGCGGGCTCCAGATCGAGGTACGGCGGCCCAGCGTGGCGTCGCATCGGACGGCAGGGCAGCCGGGCACCGTCCCGCGGAAGACATCGCCGCGCCGGCCGCCCTGGGCAAGGCGGGGTACGGCCGCCCCGTGCGGTTCCGCACGTGCAAGTTGGGCAGTTCCTGCGCAGCTGCGTCGGGCGTGGCGCCCGTATGGGACGTGACGGTGTTCACCAAGAACCGGGACCGGCTGCTGGGGACCGAGGTGGCGAGCAAGTTCTTCGCCGCCGTGCTGGCCGACCCAGAGGTCAAGCCGCTGCTGCCCTCGGCGTACTTCTCGGTGGCTGGCACGTTGATAGAGGCCTGGGCTTCGATGAAGAGCTTCCGGCCGAAGGACGGCTCCGGCGAGGCGCTCGGCCCCGGCCGCAACGGCGAGCGCGACTTCCATGCCGAGAAGCGCAGCGACGAGACGCATGCTTCGACCACGGACCCGGATGCGCGGCTGGCGCGCAAGTCGAACGGCCAAGCATCGAAGCTCTGCTACGCCGGGCACGTGGTGATCGAGAACCGGCACGGCCTGGCGGTCGCTGCGACAACGACGCAAGAGACGGGTATCGCGGAGCGCGACGCCGGCGAGGCGATGATGGCAGGGCTCGATCGTGCCGCGCGCAGCACGCTGGGAGGCTACAAGACCTACGACACGCGGGCCTTCGTCCGGGCAATGGGCGACATGGGCGTGACGCCGCACGTGACGCAGCACGCCAATGGCCGGCGCTCGGCGATCGATGGACGGACTACGCGGCACCTGGGCTACGCGGTGAGCCAGCGCATCCGCAAGCGGGTCGAGGAGGTGTTCGGCCGGCGCAAGGAGATCCGCGCATGCGCCGCACCCTGCTGCGCGGGCTGGAGCGGGTCGGATGGAGCTTCACGCTCCGCGTCGCCGCCTAAACCCCCGTCCGGCTGCCGAAGCTGTTGGCGGCGCCTGCCTGACTGGCGCCGCCAACAGGCCTCAACGCGGTAGTCCGCGGCGGTTGGCCACCGAAAACCACGCCCATCAGCCCGCCAAGCACCTCACAAAAACTACGCCGGCCAGGAAAACCAAGCCCTTGGCCGCGAATTTCCGCAGCCTGCTAGATCAGGCTAGCGGCGACGACCGCCCCCGCGATGGCCAATACCAGGATGGCGGCGGCGGCGCCTTCGCGGAAAACGTCCTCGATCCGGTCCAGATCCTCGCCGATGACGGTTTGCGGCTTCGGGCGCGATCGGCGCAGCGACCGCGACCCGGCACGCTCGGCGGCCCTTGCGGCGGCGCTCAGGGCCGCCACCCGGCGTTGCACCGGGCCAAGCGCATCGCCTTCTGGCAGGCTAGGCGCCTTCAGCCCGACCGCGACCGCGCCCGCAATCATCAGCGCCGCAAGCCCCAGCGGCCAGGCCTCGAAGATCAGCGACCGCAGGTCTGCGGCCAGCGGGGTCTCGCCGGTGATCCTGGCGTACAGAAGCCAGGGCAGCCACAGCGCCGCCCCGGACAGGGCGAGGAACGGCAGGGCCATCAGCAGCGGCGGGCGGCAGCGCGATTTCGCCCTTGGCAGCACTGCCAGACAGCGCGCCATCGCCAGCGCCGTCGTTAGCGCCGAGAGGCCGATCAGCGTGGCCCCAAAGGCCCCGGCCTGGTCCTTGAGCGCCGATTTGACCAGCGCCCCGGCCAGTAGCTGCATCCCGGCCAGCGACGAGCCCAGCACCGCCAGCGCCCCCAGAAGCCCCCAGCGCCAGGCCCGCCCGCAGACCGGTGCCAGCCCGACGCCCAGGAACAGCGCCCCCTTGGCGAGCCCGTGATGCAGCGCGAACAACGCCACCGCCGGCAGCACGGCCGCCGGCGCGCTGCCCCCGGCCAGGGCAAAGCCCAGAACCCCCATGACCAGGCCCATCTGGCTGACCGTCGAATAGGCCAGCACCGCCTTGGCGCCGGCCTGCGCCAGCCCCATCAGCGCCGCGAGGAAGAGGCCGGAAAAGCCCAGGATCATCAGGACATTGCCCGCGACCGCCGCCGGCATGCCCAGCGGCAGGAAGGCCACCAGCCCGAAGATCCCGGCCTTGACGATGGCGCCCGACAGCACGGCCGAGGCGGGCACCGGCGCGGCCGGATGCGCCACCGGCAGCCAGACATGCAGGGGCATGAGTCCGGCCTTGATCCCGAAGCCCGCGATCAGCAGCGGCACCGCCGCGGGATGCGCCGAAGGCAGGGCAAGGCCCGCGCGAACCGCCTCGATGCCTATGGCGCCGCCCGCCCCGAACGAGGCCAGCATCAGCCCTACCAGGATCGCCACCTCGCCGCAGACAGCCAGCACCAGATAGACCGTCCCCGCCCGCATCGAGGCGGGCTGGCGATCGTGGATCACCAGTGGATAGGCCAAAAGCGAGACCAGCGCGAAGAACACGTAGAAGCTGACGATGTCGGCGGCGATAAAGACGCCGAGATTGCCGGCCAGGACCAGGTTCCAGAACAGGGCGAAGCCGGCGGGCCGCTCGTCGCGCCGCATGTAGAAGGCGGCGTACACCCCGGCCCAGAACCACAGCGTCGCCGCACCGCCGAGAAACAGCGCGCCGGTCGCGCCCAGCTCCAGGCCGCTGTCCAGCAGCACCCCCGGCAGCGCGACGGGAACGTCGCGCGACGCGACGAGGGCCGCCGCCAGGGCCGGCAGTGGGCCAAGCGGCAGCAGCAGCACCATGCGCGACCCCCAGCCGGGCAGCAGGGCCAGCCCCGCCAGGAGCATCGGCCAGAGTACGGCCAGCGGCAAAAGCAGCGTCGGATCGGCGATCATCGCAAATAGCCCAGTCCGACCAGCGTGGCCCAGCCAAGCGGGCTGAAGGGCAGCGAGGCGAAGATGCCCGCCCCCAGCGACACCACCGCCGTCACCACCGCGGGCAGGATCAGCATTCGGTCGCGGGTGGTGGCCAACTCGGCGATGGCGGGCCGGCCGGGCGGCGGCGGCAGCAGCCATGCGCGGTACAGCAGCGGCAGGAAATAGGCGGCGTTCAGAAGCGACGAGCCCGCCAGCACCGCGACTGCCCAGGCCGCATCCGACTGCAACGCCCCGACCCCGAGATACCATTTCGAGATGAAGCCGGCCACCGGCGGCATCCCGATCATTCCCAGCGCCCCGACCGAGAACGCCGCCATCGTCACCGGCATCAGCCGGCCCGCGCCGTCCAGCTCGGCGATCGCCTTGATCCCCATCCGGTTGGCAAGCGCGCCAGCGCACATGAACAGCGTGATCTTCATGATGCCCTGATGCACCAGATGCACCAGCCCGCCGATCACCGCGAAGGGCCCGACCAGGCTGGCACCCAGCACGATGTAGCTGACCTGGCTGACGGTGGAATAGGCCAGCCGCTTCTTGAGGTCGCTCTGCATCAGGGCCCGCACCGAGCCGTAGAGGATCGTCGCCGAGGCAAGGGCGGCCAGTGGCACACCCAGGCCCAGTTCGGCCACGGTGCCGATGCCGTAGACATCGTAGATCACGCGCACGATGCCGAAGGCCCCGGCCTTGACCACCGCGACGGCGTGCAGGAGCGCGCTGACGGGGGCAGGGGCGGCCATCGCCTCGGGCAGCCAGCCATGGAAGGGGATGATCGCCGCCTTGACCCCCAGCCCGCCGATACACAGGATGAAGATCAGCGTCAGGGTCAGGGGCGGGATGGCGCCCAGATCGGCCGGGGCGGAAAACTCGATCGCGCCGACCAACGATTGCAGCCACAGGATTCCGGCCAGGAAGGCGACGCTGCCCGCCAGCGTGTAGGTCAGATAGATCTGCCCCGCCCGCAGCGACTTGTCGTCGCCCCGGTGCGCCACCAGCGGCCAGGTCGCCAGCGTCAGCAGTTCGTAGAACAGGAAGAAGGTGATCGCGGTGCCCGACATCGCCACGCCGGTGGCCGCCAGCACGCACAGGTTGAAGAACCCGAAGAAGCGCGGCAGGTTCGGACCCCGGTCGAAATAGGCGATGGCGTAGATCGTGGTCAGCAGCCACAGAAACACCGAAAGCGTCACGAACAGCAGCGCCAGCGGGTCCAGCCGCAGCACGAAATCGTAGCTCGGCAGGAACTCGTAGCGCCATTCGAACACCACGCCCGCCTGCGCCTGCAACAGCAGGTATGCCACCACCAGGAGCTTGACGAAGGCCACGCCGATGTTCGCCCCATTGCGCCACGCCGAGAGACGCTCGGGCAGGGCAAAGCTGACCAGAGCGGCGACGACCGGCAGCAGGACCAGCACAAGCGGCGCGAAGGTCATCATGGCGCGGCCGCGCCCGGGGCGGCCCAGGGCGCGGCAATCGCCGACAGATTGTGCAGCGCGCTGCCGCCGAAACCCATGGCGATGGCCAGCCCCGCCAGCACCAGCGGCGCCGCCGTGCAAACCCCGCGCGTCGCAGGCTCACGCGGCGCCGGCCCGGCGGCAAAGCAGGCCGAGAGCGTCCGGAAAAAATAGACCGCCGCCAGCAGACCGCCCAGAATCATCACGCCGGCATAAAGGAAGGCGCCCTGCGCGATCGCCGCGTTCAGAAGCAGGAACTTGCCGGTGAACCCGCCCGAGGGCGGCAACCCCATCAGCGACACCGCTGCCAGGCCGAAGGCGGTCACCGTCAGCGGCATCGCCTGCGCCAGCCCGCCGAGATCGCCGATCCGGTCGCCGGCGGCGGCCTTCAGCATCAGGCCCGCGGCAAGAAACATCGACGCCTTGGCCAGCATGTGCGCCACCGCATGCATCATCATCCCGGCCCAGGCACCGGACGGGTCCGGCGCGCCTGCGACCAGCGGAAAGGCCAGGAACAGGTAGCCGACCTGCGCCACCGTCGAATAGGCCACCAGCGCCTTCAGCCGCTGCTGCCGCATCGCCTGGACCGAGCCGTATATCACCGCCAGCGCCCCCGCCCCGCCCAGCACATGCAGCGCGGGCTGGCCGGTGACGGCCGGAAAGGCCTCAAACCAGAGCCGCAGCAGGATGACAAATCCCAGCTTGACCGCGATCGCCGACAGCAGCGCGCTGGCCGGGGCGGGGGCGGCGGCGTGGGCGGGCGGCAGCCAGCCATGCATCGGAAAAAGCGCGGCCTTGATCAGAAGTCCCGCCGTCATCAGCCCCAGCGCCAGCACCGTCGCCAGATCGGGCTCTGCGACCTGCGAAAGCAGGGTGACGTCCACGGTGTTGTAACGCGCCACCAGAAGCGCCACTCCCAGGAGGTAGGCCAGCGAGCCGACCAGCGCGATCATGAAATAGCGCAGCGCCGCCTCCAGCGAGCCCATCGCCGCCAGCGCCACGGCGGCCAGGCTGACCATCTCCAGCGTGACATAGAGGTTGAACAGATCGGTGGTCAGAAAGCCCGCATTCGCCCCCGCCCAGAGCAGATAGATCAGCGGCCAGAAGGTCTCGGCCTGCGCTGCGTGGCCGGCCTTCTCCGGCGGATCGGCCAGCGCGTGCAGCCCGACCGCGCCGATCACCAGCGCCGTCGCTGCCACCATCAGCCGCGCCACCCCATCGGGGCGCAAAAGGATGCCCAAGGGCAAGTCCCAGTGGCCGACCAGAAAGGCCGCATCGGGCGGCACCAGCGCCAGCCAGAGCGCCAGCCCCGCCATCGCGGGCGCCGCCGGCAGGATCAGCCAGCGCGCAGCCCGCCCCGCCAGCAGGGCGGCCAGCATGAAGCCGAGCGGCACCGCCACCAGAAGGTCAAGCGGGCTCATGGCCCGGGATTTCCGCCGTCGGGGCGGGTGGCGGCTTTCGTCGCCGCGCGCGCCTCGGCCAGCCGCACGATCATCGCCGCGCCGAAGGCGGTCAGCGCAACGGCCACGACGATCCCGGTGATCACCAGCGCCTGCGGTAATGGATCGGTCGCGTCGGGCCCTCGGCCCAGCCCGCCCAGGATCAGGAAGATGCCTGCCCCGACCACATTGATCGCAAGAAGCTGGCGCAACGGATGGCGCAGGGTGATGAAGGCAAAAAGACCCAGCCCGGTCAGGACCGCGCCCGTCAGGGCGTAAACATGCCCCGTCACCATGAACTCGGCCTCAGCAATCGCTTTTCCTTTCGGTGCCACCAGCCGGGTCCGCCAACCCGATGACATTGGGCCCTGCCACCAGCAGCGCCAGCGTGGCCCCGATCGAAAGGAACAGCGAGTATTCGATCGCAAGGATCGCCGCCTTGGCCAATCCCTCGGGATAGACCAGAAAGCCTCCGAACCCCGTTCCGGCCAGGCCGATCAGCAGAAACACCAGCGGTCCCAGGACCAGCGCCACCCGCAGCCCCGGAAGGTCGCTGCGCGGCAGGCCGATCGCGCCGCCTATCGCCGACACTATCAGCCCGCCCGCAAGAACGGTGCCGGCCTGAAAGGCTCCGCCCGGCACGTCCGATCCGGCCCAGACCAGATATGTCGCCATCACCAGCGCCACCGGCAGCAGAAACCGCGCGAAACTGCCGGCCACCCGGCGCATCGGCCCATCGGCCATGCCGAGATCAGCCGGACGGCCCGGCCAGACCCCGGCGGGCGCCAACGACCAGACCGCGACCAGCGCGCCCAGCAGCACGAAGCTTTCCAGGAGCGTGTCATAGGCGCGAAAGGCCAGCAGGACACCGGTCACCCGGTTCTCGATGCCAAGCCCCGGCATCAGCGGTGTGATCGCGCGGTCAAGCCCGCTTTCCGGCGGGATCGACAGCACCGCCGCGGCCAGCAGCAGCACGAAGCCCCCGCAGGCCGCAAGGGCGCCCACCCGCAGCCACGCGGACGTATCGGCGCAGGTCGCGTCATCGCCCAGCGCCAGAAGCCGCGCCCGGGCCAGGATCAGAAGGACCCCGGTGACCCCGGCGCCGAGGGCGATCTCGGCCAGCGCCACGTTGACCGCATCGAGCCCCAGCCAGGCCAGACCCAGGAGGTTGCCGAAGGCGATGAAGAAGGCGATGGCCGCCAGCGCGTCGCGCACGAAAAGCGCGATGCCCGCCGTACCGAGGATCAACAGGCACAGGATGATGTCGAAGGCAGCGGTCAAGGCCGGTCGCCGTCCGGATGGCTGCGGGTCCCGTCCAGGCGGGCCTGCCGGGCCAGCAGTTGAGAGGTGATGCCGGCCGCGATCACCGCGAACAGCCAGACCAGCGCGATCTTGGCGGCCACTGCCAGCGAACCCCAGTGGAGCGCCGCCGCCAGCGCCACCAGCCCGAGCCCGAGGTTGTCGGCCTTGGTCAGCGCATGCAAACGCGAGGCGGTGTCAGGAAAGCGCAGGAGACCCAGCGAGCCTGCCCCATAGAAGGCCAGCCCCGTGCCCAGCAGCGCCAGAACCGCCAGATCGATCCAGCTCATCCCCTGCCCTCCGGCCGGTCGCCGGGCTTGGCGGCGCTGCGCGCGAAGGCGGTCACCGCGACGGCGGCCAGCAGCGTGCCGATCAGCGCCGCGTCCAGCATCGCCGCATCGCGCCGCGCCGCGCCGAGGACCACCGCCACGCCGATCACTCCGGTGCCGGCCAGTTGGGCGGCCATGATCCGCTCCACCGGACCGGGGCCGCGCCAGCAGCGCCCCAGCGCGACCGCGACGCTCAGAAGCAGGAAGACGGCCGCAAGCGTAAACCAGTCAGCCATTCGCGACATCCTGGCTGTCAATGCGCCGGTCGAACAGGCCAAGAATCCGGCGTTCATCGGCCTGCATCCTGTCGGCAGAGTATCCCGTGACGTTCAGAAGGTGGACGTCCATCGCCGCGTCGCCGGATCCCGCCGCGAGGCTTCCGGGCAGGATGCTGACCACCCCGCCCAGCAGGACACCGGCCGCTTCATTCCGGTTGGTGAGTTCAGCGCGCACCCAGCCAGGCGCGATCGGCAGGCGGGGGTCGAGGGCACGCCGCGCGACATCGAGTCCACCCATGAAGGCGTCCGTCAGGAAACGCGGCAGGAACGCCGCCACCCGCCAGAGCACGATGCCAGGCTGGTCCGCGGGATACAGTCGCAGACTGAGCAGCGTCGCAGCAGCAACCGCAAGCCCCCCGTAAATCAGCGCATCCGCCTCCCCACCCGTCAAGGTGACCCAAAGCAGCGCAAAAATCACCGACCGGTTCAGAGCTGAGGCAAGCCGCATCGTCTTTCGAGTGCCCTTGTGGGTGGCGGGTCGGATAATAGTACTTTTCAGGATTTCGACAACCGGAACACAGGCAAGCGCCCGTGGGCAGCGCTTGCCTCCCCGCAGAAGGCTCATCGGACCGCATAGCGGCACAGCATACCGCGCCCGGCGGGTTTCTGCCATGCCGCCCTGAGCCGCCGATGCTGGCCGGCGACCACCGGGACCTCGCGCGCCATCGCGACGCAGCGGGTCGGCCGCCGGTCGCGACAATCGGAGGTCGAAC
This sequence comes from Roseomonas sp. TS2, assembly GCF_058833935.1. Taxonomy (NCBI): domain Bacteria; kingdom Pseudomonadati; phylum Pseudomonadota; class Alphaproteobacteria; order Acetobacterales; family Roseomonadaceae; genus Roseomonas; species Roseomonas sp. TS2. The sequence goes on from NZ_JCACVY010000001.1 coordinate 69,318, forward strand.
GGGCCAGCCAGGGTCGGCTTGCGCTTGCGGCGACGCGGATCGTCGTCGCGCAGCGACCGTCGTCACGGCCGGGGCCTCGCGGCGGCATCAGCGGGAGAGCGGACGGTTCCGCGACGCAGCCGCGTACGGCCTCCGGCGGCTGGCGGGTCATCAGGGCAGCGCCGCCGGAACCGGCAGCAGGAACGCCGCCCAGGCCGCCGCCAGGCCAAGAATGAGCCCAGGCACCACCCGGCCGGCAAAGCCGCCGCGCCCGAGCGTCACGGCCAGGACGACCCGGGCACCGGTGTTGGTGCTGATCGCCGCAAGGATCGGCAGCACCGCCTCCTGCGGCGCGATCTGGCCCGCCCCGACCATCAGCGCGACCGAGATTGCCGCCGATTGCGTGTTGACGATGCCGGCCAGCGCGGCGGCCGCGATCATGGCGTTCAGCCCGAACTCCTGCTGCACGGCGGTGGACGCCAGCATGATCCCGGCCAGGGCCGCCGAAAAGGCCAGCGCCCCGGTCAGGCTGATCGCGCGCGGCTGCACGACCGGAGTGGCGCCCTGGTCTGGCGGCGGGTTCTCGGCGCAGGCCGGCGGCGCTCGCAAGGCCGTAATCGTCCATGGCGCGGCATAAAGGACTGCCGCCAGACCCCCGGCCAGCAGTGGCAGCGCCATCGCGTTCAGCGTGGCCACGCTGGCCGCCGCCAGCACCATCGACATCGTGACGGCCGTCGAGAGCGAGGACAGACAGGCCCCCGCGACCGCCCCCCGCATCTGCGCAGGTGCCGAGCGCGTCCGCCGGGCCATGTCACGGATGGTCGCCGTGCTGGAGACGAAACCCGAGGCGAAACCGGTCAGCGCCAGTCCGTGTTGCGCCCCGCAGAGCCGCACCGCCACATAGCCGGCTGCGGCGATGACCATGACCATGATCACCACCGACCACATCAGATAGGGGTTCAGCACGCCGTAGGGGCCGAAGGTCCGGTTTGGGAGGATCGGCAGCACCACGAGCGTGGCGGCCGCCAGCAAGAGCCCATCGCGCAATTCCTGCTCGGTCATCACCGACCGCACGAAGCCGCGCAGATAGGCCCGCGATGCCAGAAGCACCGCCACCACGACCCCGGTCCCGGCGGCGACCACGGGATGCGTCACCGACAACCCGCCCAGCAGCACAGTCATCACCAGGGCGACCTCGGTGGTCAGGCCGATGTGTTCTGACTTGTCGCGCCAGTAGGCCAGCCCAACCAGCAGCATGACGCTGATGATGACGGTGGCCAGCAGGATGACACCGCCGGCCTGCTGCGCAACCGCGCCCAGAAGCGCCGTGATGGCAAATGTTCGGATTCCCGCCAAAGACTTGACGTCGGGCGACATGCGCTGCTCGCGCTCGGCCCCGATCAGGAGGCCGATCCCCAGTGCTTCGGCGAGATTGAACAGGATCAGCGCCTCCTGGTTCATCGGCGGGCCCGGCAGGCGTTGCCCTCGGGTGCGCGGCCGAAGGCGGGCGCGCGCTCGATCCGGGGGAGGAGGAAATCCTCATGGAAGTCGTCGGCCATGTCCTGGCCGGCGTGGTCGCGGGGAAGCGCGAGCCCGCGAGCGACACCCTCGGCGAAGCCGCCGACGCGGCGGCGCACGTCATGGCGGATCGGTTCGAGAGTCTCGAAGCGGGTGGCGCGTGGCGCGGCGTGGACGCCGACGCGCTCGGCCGGGCGGTGACCGACGGCGATGAACACCGCGACCTGCCGGCCGCTGGTGATCGCGGTGGTCGGGCCGGTGCCCCGGAGGGAGTCGACCGTCGCCGGCATGGTCGGGCGGTCGTGGCTCCGCGGCCCGCGTGGCCCGCCGCGCTGCGACGGGGCGGGCAGATCGTGCGCGCGCACAAGGCGCGGCACCCCCGGCCGCGCCGTCTCTCTCGTCGCCATGTCCGTCCCTCCGGCCGAAACTGTCCGCCCACGCGACGATAGACCGCCCCGCCTGATCCGCCGAGGGACGACGGGCACGGCGCGCCGTCCGCGGCTCCGAGTAGCCGTGCAGCATCGCACATAGGCTTTCTGCGCATGGCCATGAACCGCCTCGTGCCTGGCCGCCTCGCCCGATGGCTCTCACGCTGCCACCGGACTACATCGCCGGCGTACCGCTTCTAGAGGGGCAGGTCACCTGAATGTCCGTTGATATCGCTCACCATCTTCCGGACGATTTCCCACCGGTCGGACATTCATTCACAAACTCTCACGCCAAGCGCTTCGCGGCTTCCATCGCTGCCTCGACGTCGGCCCGAATCGCCGCCTCATCCAGCAGGACAATGGCGCGCGGCCCGACCCGGAGGCGGCCGAGACGGACGAGGTCCGCCAATTCACGCGACACCGCCTCGCGTCGCGCCCCGATCCGCGACGCGAGTTCGGGCCGGGCCGGCGGCGGCGAGATTGCAAGACCTCCTCCTGCCTCCGGCGGGCGAGGCCGCGCAAGACGAAGCAACTCGGCGCAGAGTCGCTGCCGCGTCGGCAGCACGGCGTATTCGAGTAGGCGTCGGTTCTGGCTCCGCACCCGCTCCGCCAGCAGCGCGATCAGCCGCCGCCCGAGCGGTGGCGAAGCCAGGATCAGTTCCACGAAGGCGTCGCCCGGCATCACCGCAATCACCGCGCGATGGAGGGCGTGAATGCCAGCCGAGGGGGAAACGGCGGGGCCCGCGAAGGCTGCCAGCTCGCCCACGAAGGCGCCCGGGCCCACCTCGGCCACGATCTTCTCCCGCCCCCCGCTCGATCGCATGAGGACCCGCAGCGGCCCGCCACGCAGGACCACGCGCACCTCGGTGGAGGGGCAGTCGAAGTCGAGCACTAGCTCGCCGGCAGCGACTTGCACGACCCGCGACGCAGCCTCCGCACGGGCGAGCGTCGCGGCGTCCGCATCCCTGAAGAAGGCAAGTCGCCCGAGGCCCGGCGCGAGGCGTTCCTTGTCCACCGCGTTCCTTAACCGGCTGCGGCGGGTAGTGTTCCGTGCGATGGCCTTTCGCGCAACCGGGAAGTGTTGGTTTCGATGGCGGCGAGGACGGGAGGCGGTCCCTCAGATGCCGCGCTCCAGGGCGGCGATGCGGTCGCGCACGGCCAGGCGCTCGCGCTTAAGAGCGCCGAGTGCGGCGGCGTCGGGCCGCGGTCTCGCCGCCGCCTCCGCGATCCGGCGCTCCAGCGCCGAATGGTGAAGCCAGAGCCGCGACAGGAGCCAAGTGAGAGAGGCCAAGTCTTCAGGCAGCTTATCGCTGGATTGCAGCGCGCTTCGCTCAAACGAGAGCCGCGTGGGGAACAGCCGGTATCCCTCCCGCAAGGCCTGGTGGCGACACGTGACGGCGGTCGGCGTGGAAGCGATCGGGGGGCGGGCGTCGGCGGTCATGGTCGGCGTCTCCGTCTCTGGCGCCCGTTGGTCGGACGCGCAAGGTGAAGGTCCGACATCACGCCGCCCCAGCGTTCGGATCGGCGTCAGAGGCACCCGGACCTAACACGGTGTACATCCGGACTGCTGGTGCGTGGTTCAATCCGGCTCCGGCCGAGACCGTGCGGAACCGCACGCGGCGGGCGTGCCCGCGCTTGCCTGGCGGTTCAGGCACGGCGATGTATGCCGCAAGACGGTACCCGGGTTCCTCTGGCGCGATATGCAGCGTCATGTCGGACCGTCGCGCCCGCACATGGAGCCCGGTTTCAACATGGACTGCTGCGACTCGATCCTGGTCGGCAACTGGACCCGGCAAGCCTGCCTGGACGCGGCGCGCCTTCATGGCAAGCGTCATTGGCCTGCCGGTCGTCGACCTCGGGGCGCTGCACGCCCGGAGCGGAATGCGCGAGAGCCTCAGCCTGTCGGCCGGCTGCATCGTTCTCGGACTGACCTTGGGCGACCGCGTGCGCTCCATTTTCGCGGTGCTTCTGCTCAGGACGGGCGCGCCGATGCGGGTCTTCGCGGGCAACGAACACGACGTCGGCAGGTTCCGCGCGTCGGGCGTGCCGACCACACCGGCCAAACCAACAATCTGGAGAAGATGCGATGATTCGGGACTTCTTTCTTTGGCTGCTGATGAGCCTGGTAGTCGAGCCGATGCAGGCGGAATGGAGCACGCGGCTGCAGGCGGCAGGCGCATCGCCATCGGTCGTCGCCGACGTGACGCGCTGCACCTCGGAGGCGGGTCCGGCACTCGCCGCGCGCGCGGCCGATGACCCATGGTGGGGGATCACCACCGCCGCGGGCGTGCTGATCGGCTTCCGCGATGGCGTCGTGATCGTCGCGGAGGCGACTCCGGGGTGCGCCGCGGCGGTGCAGGCGGCTGGACCGTTCCTGGCTGGCCTCCGCTCCTGAGCGGGCGATCAGGGCATCAGCGCGGGTTGAATCACCAGCTGGCACTTCCACCGATGGAGGCGGGAAGCCATCGGCGCCGCGAGCCTGTCCGCGGCGCCGACCTAGTAGTGTGGCCCGCCCCGCAGGGGCGTGTCGCTCCCAAGCGGGACGCGGCGACAGGATTGAGGCGCAGGAGGATCCCGCGGTGTGGCACCCCGTTGCCGCCGGGCTCCGCCTCGGTCATGGTGCCAGCCTGCGGTGCCGCTGGTCGTGCAGGCGGCTTCGTCATCGCCGACCTTCGTGGTATGGCTCCCCGCTCCGGCACGCGGGTCCTGATGCCACGGGAATGTGACCGCCGTGATGGACTTCGCCATCCTCAAGCCGAAGGCCGTCGGCCGGACACCATGCCGCCGGCCGGTCCGTTTCCCGGACGGATGGGATACCCGGAGGCGGTGCGCGCCCGATGCGTGAGCAATGGGGCAGCCAGACGGGCTTCATCCTCGCCGCCATCGGCTCGGCGGTTGGGCTCGGAAACATCTGGCGCTTCGCCTATGTCGCCGGCGAGAACGGCGGTGGCGCGTTCCTGCTGGTCTATCTGGTCATCGTCCTGACGCTCGGCCTGCCTCTGGTCGTCGCGGAGATCGCCATCGGGAAGCGCAGCAGGGTTGACGGCGTCACTGCCTTCGAGCGCCTCGCGCCTGCCTCGCCTTGGCGCCGGGTCGGGTGGCTCGGCGTGGCGGGCTCGGCGCTGATCCTGGCGTATTACTCCGTAATCGCCGGCTGGGCGCTGCGCTACTTCTCCGCCGCCGCGTCCGGGACGCTGTGGGACCGCCCGCCGGGCGGCTTCGCGGCCTCCTTCCGCGCCTTCATCGCCCATCCGCTCGAACCGCTCGGCTGGCATTTGGGCATGATGGCGATCAGCATGGCCATCGTCGTCGCCGGCGTCGCCCGCGGCATCGAACGCAGTTGCCTGTGGCTGATGCCGATGCTGGCCTTCATCGTCCTGCTGCTGGCCGGCTTCGCGCTGACCCTGCCGGGCTCCTCCGGCGGCGTCGCCTTCCTCTTCATGCCCCAGTGGTCGGCGGTGTTCGACCCGCGCGTGGTCCTGGCGGCAATGGGGCAGGCTTTCTTCTCGATCGGCCTCGGCATGGCGGTCTACATCACCTACGGCGGCTACATGAAGCCCGAGCAGCGCATCGTCGGCTCGGCCGCGGTGATCGTCGCCGGCGACACCTGCTTCGCCATTGTCGCCGGCCTGGCGATCTTCCCGGCGGTCTTCGCGATGGGTGGCAACCCGGCTGCCGGGGCGGAGCTCGCCTTCATCACCCTGCCCGACATCTTCCTCGCCATGCCGGGCGGCAAGATGTTGGCCAACGCCTTCTTCCTCCTGCTCAGTGCGGCGGCGCTGACCTCGATGATCTCGCTGCTCGAGGTTCCGGTCGCTGCCCTCATGCAGCGTGCCGGCCTGCGGCGCCGCACGGCCGTCCTCGCTGTCGGCGGCGCGGCCCTGCTGGGCGGCGTGGCGCCGGCCCTCGGATACGGACCGCTCGCCTGGCTCAACGTGACCGGCGCGCCGCTGCTCGAGGAGGTGGACCACGTGGTCTCCAACCTGGTCCTGCCGCTGGCCGGCCTCGGTCTCGCCCTGTTCTTCGGCTGGGTGCTGCCGGCCGGCACCGCCCGCGACCTAGCGGGAATGCGCGGCCTGGCCTGGGCGCTCCTGCTGTGGGCGATCCGCTGGCTCGCACCGGTGTTCATCATCGGCCTGATGCTGTTCCGGCTGCTCGCCGGCTGAACGGAACCCGCTCAGCCCTCGGGCTTCACCGCGACGAGCTCGGCGGCGCGCTCGGCGGCGTCGTGGAAGGGCAGCAGCACCAGGTCCGCGCCGCGCCCCAGCAGCTCGTTGCGTTCGGACCGCCCATGGGCGGTGACCGCGATCCTGCCGCCGAACCGCTCTCCGCGCAGCGCAGCGATCAGCGCCAGGCGATGGTCCTCGTGGGTCAGCCCGCCAGCATGGCTCGGGATGGCGGAGATCGCCCAGCGCGCACGCCCGAGCGGCAGCGTGGCGACGAGTTTGGGATCCGTCGCGTCGCCATAGACCGCCTCGAAGCCGCGGCGGCGCCAGGCGCGCACCGCCTCGGGGTCGAAATCAACCCCCAGAACCGCCAGGCCGCGCGCGCGCAGGCGCTCGGCGATCGCCCGGCCGAAACGGCCGAGCCCGAAGATCACCACATCGGGCGCGGCCGCCGCCTCGGCCGCCATGCCGCCCGTCTCGGCCGCCTCGCGCCAGGGGTGATCGCGCTCGAAGTTCCGCAGCGGCCGGTCGAACCAGGCGGCGAGCCGATGCGAATGCGTGATCATGTAGGTCGACAGCGCGATGGTGATCAGGCCGATCAGCGTCACCAGGCCGAGTGCCGGTTCCGCCACATGCCCCAGCGCGACGCCCATCGCCATCAGGATCAGCGAGAATTCGCTGATCTGCGCCACCGTCAGCCCGGCAAGGAAGCCGGTTCTCCGCCGGTAGCCCATCGCCCCCATGATGGCGACCACGATCAGCGGATTGCCCACCAGCACGAACACCGAGAGCACCGCCGCAGCGCCCAGCTGCTCGCCCATCGCGCCAAGGTCGAGCCGCGCGCCGAGCGCGATGAAGAAGAACAGCAGCAGGAAGTCGCGCAACGCCGACAGCCGCGCGGCGATCGCCTCGCGGAACTGGGTGGAGGCCAGCGCGACGCCGGCGAGCAGGCCGCCGATCTCCTTGCCGATCCCGAGGGCGTCGCCGACCGCCGCCAGCAGCGCCGCCCAGCCGATGGCGAAGCCGGCCAGCAGCTCGGGCGCGTGGGCCAGCCGGGCGGTCAGCGGCTCGGCGGCGAAGCGGATCACCAGGCCGACCAGCAGCAGCATCGCCGCCCCGCCCGCCGCGACGCGCAGCAGCCCGCCCAGCGCCGACACCTCGCCCACGCCCGCCGCCATCGCCGAGACCACCACCATGGCGAGCACCACGACGATGTCCTGCACGATCAGGAAGCCGAGCGCGATGCGCCCGTGCAGGCTGTCTATCTCGCGCTTGTCCGACAGCAGCTTGACGATGATGATGGTGCTCGAGAAGGTCAGCGCCACCGCGACATAGATGCTGGTCACGGTGTCGAGCCCGAGCAGCAGGCACAGGCCGAAGCCGATCACCGCGGTGAAGGTCACCTGGCCGAGCCCGGTGGCGAGCGCCACGGCGCCGAGGCTGCGGATCAGGCCGATATCGAGCTTGAGGCCGACCAGGAACAGCAGCACGGCGATGCCGAGCTCGGCCAGCAACTGGATGTGCTCGTCCGAGCGCGCCACGCCGAGCACCCCGGGTCCGGCGATGATGCCAGCGCCGATCAGCCCGACGATCAGCGGCTGGCGCAGGAACAGCGCGATCAGCCCGGCCGCGGCGCCGAGCGCCAGCAGGGCGGCGACCTCGTAGAACACCGAGGCCGCGATCAGTTCCACCAAGACTCAGGCCCCCATGCCGGATCGGGTTCTCATCGCGGCGCATCGGGCGGCACGGCGAGCGCGTCGCAGCGCACCGCCGCCAGCACCTCGGCAGCCACGCTGCCCAGGACCGCGCGGCGCAGCAAGCCGGCGCCGGCGGTGCCGATGACCAGAAGGTCGGGGCGCGCCTGCTCCACCGCCTGTTTGACGACCGTTGCCGCCCGCCCCGCCACGACGCGCTGCTCGGGCCGGTAGGGCAGGTCGAGCGCCGCGACGAAACCCGCCAGCGCGGCGGCGGCCTCGCGTGCCGAATCGGCCTCGCGCGCCGCCACCGCGGCCGCCGGTGCGTCGGCCAGTGCCAGCGCCCCAAGGCCGGGCGGCTCGAAGGCGTGCAGCAGCGTCAGCCGCGCCTGGTCGAGCAACCCGAGCCGTGCTGCGGCGCGCAGCGCCCGCGCCGCATGCTCGGAAAGGTCGGTGGCGGCGATCGCTTGGCGGTAGGGACCCGCCGGCGCCCGATTGACCATCAGCACCGGGCGGCAGCCATGGCGCATGACCCGCTCGACGGTGGTGCCGGCGAAGATGTCGCGCAGCGGCCGGCGCCTGTGCTCGCCGAGCACGATGAGCTCGGCCTCCCACGTCTCGGCGACGCCCAGGATCGCCTAGAAGGGATCGCCTTCCTCGATCAGCGGGAGAATGGGATGCGCCGACGCCTGTCGGAGCGCCGCCACCTGCTCGAGGAGGATCGGCGATGCCTCGCGACGCTCGGCCTCGACGACGTGGCGCGGCTGGTCATCGTCCACCGCGTGCAGCACGAGCAACTCGGCGCCCGCCGCAGCGGCGACGAGCGCGGCGCGGCGCAGCGCGCGGTCCGCGCGCGATGAGAGATCGGTGCCGGCGACGATCCGCCGGATCGCCGGCCCGCGCCGGACGAGGCCCTCTGCATCCGACATCCGCCTAGCCCTCCCGTTGCCGCGACGCTGTTCTGCCAGGCGCCGGTGCGGCCGCCGCATTGCCGGCTGCTGCGCCCGCGCGGCGGCGGCGGCGTGCCGTCCGCCGGGCATGCCGGCGACACCTTCGCGCAATGCCGCCTGCTCCGCCATCGGCGTCCCCGGTCACCACCAGCCGAGCGCCACGACCGCGAGATGCAGCGCATAGAGCGCTCCCGCACTGATGGCGACCACCCATGCCAGCGCCAGCAGGCCAAGGCAGAGGCCGACGAGCACCGCCGCGCCGTCGCGCGCCAGCAGGCCGAGACCGAGCAGGATCAGCGCGATGCCCGGGGGCGGATTGCCGAACGGCACCGGCAGGATGAGAGAGAAGCCGAGCAGGACGATACTCAGCCCAAGCAGCGGCCGCGCGGCCGCGCCGGTGAGCCAGCGCAGCCGTCCCGGCCGCAGCCATCGTTCGATCTGCTCCACCCGCGGCAGCGCGCGCCGGAACACGGCGGCGAGGACGGCGCGGGGCAGGCCGATGCGCAGCAGCGCGCCCGGCAGCCTGAGCCGCCTCGCACCCAGGCCGAACTCCACGCCGATCATCATCAGGAGCAGGCCCGTCACCGGGCCGGTGGGCAGGAACGGCACCGGCAGCACCGAGGGCAGCGCCAGCAGCACCACCGCCAGCGGCACGCCCGCCGGGCCCAGGCCGTGGAGCACCATGCCGATGGTCGTCGCCTGCCCGGTCCCGATCCGGTCCGCGACACGCCGCAGCGCCGTTGACGCGGGGCGATCGGGTGTCGCGCTCATCGGCACAACGAGCGGCGAGCCGCGCCGGGCCCGCGCGGTGCGTGGCGGCGGGACGTTGGCGAACGCCGTGCGGCTCCCGATCTGGGGAGGGCATGCCGCTGCGACGCGCCCTTCCCGCCCTGCTCGTCGGCGCCTGTGCCGCGCGGCTCACGCCGTCGGCGGGGCCGCCGCTGCAGCCAGGCCCTGCGCTGATCGTCATCGCCGAATCCTGGCACACGGAGATCTGCCTGCCGGCTCACGCGCTGGCCTCCACGGCGCTCGCGCCGGTCCGGGCCGGCGCCCCGTCGGCGGCGGCCTTCAGCTTCGGCTTCGCGCTGGAGAGCTGGATGCGCGCCGACCGGCCCGGCCTGACCGAGGCGTTCGAGGCGCTGACCGGCGGCGTCGCGGTGGTCTCGATCCGGGCGCTTCATGACGCCGTGCCGCCCGGGGCGGAGGAGGCGATCGCGCTCCGGCTCCCGGCGGGCGGCATCGGCGCCATTGCCGCCTTCGTCGCCGGCCAGATGCGCGTGCCGGTGCCGCCTTCCCTGCCGCCCGGCGCCGGGTTGCGGCTGGTGCCCTCGGTCATCGCCTACTCACTGCACTTCACGTGCAATACATGGGTGACGCGCGCCCTGGCGGAAGCCGGGCTGCCGGTCCCGTTCGCAGGGATCGTCCTGCGCGGCCAAGCCATGGCCGCGGTACGGGCGGAGGCCGTGCGCCAGGCCGGCGCGCCGGGACGGGCGGAGCCGGGCGCGCCGGAGCGGCAGCCCTGACAAGGCCCGACGGGCCCCGTGCCGCATTCAGGCGTGATCGCCACCTTCATCACGCCGTCCCGCTGGTGGCTGAACAGGTCATAGGCCTCGACGATCCGATCGAGCGGGAAGCGGTGCGTGACCAGCGGCTTGAGGTCGAGCCGCCCGTTCGCGATCACATCCATCAGCCGCCGCATCCGTTCCTTGCCGCCGGGGCAAAGCGTGGTGACGATGGTGTGGTCGCCGAGCCCGGCGGCGAAGGCATCGCGCGGGATCGTCAGGTCGGTCGAATAGACGCCGAGCGAGGACAGCGTGCCGCCCGGCCGCAGCACGCGCAACGCGCCCTCGAAGGTGGATTGCGCGCCGAGCGCCTCGATCGCCACGTCTACGCCGCGGCCGTCCGTCAGGCGCATGATCTCCTGGACCGGGTCGGTCTTCGAGAAATCCACCACATGGTCGGCGCCGAGGCGGCGCGCGATGGCGAGCCGCTCCGGCACGCGGTCCACGGCGATGATGGTGGTGGCCCCCATCAGCTTCGCGCCGGCGGTGGCGCACAGCCCGATCGGCGCCTGGGCGAAGACCGCGACCGCGTCGCCGATCTGCACCTTGCCGCTCTCGGCCCCCGAGAAGCCGGTGGACATGATGTCGGGGCACATCAGCACCTGCTCGTCGGTCAGCTCGTCGGGCACCGGGGCGAGGTTCGCCATGGCGTCCGGCACCAGCACGTATTCGGCCTGGCAGCCGTCAATGGTGTTGCCGAAGCGCCAGCCGCCCATCGGCCGCCAGCCGTGCTTCGTGCCGGCGCCGTCCTGGCTGCACCTGCCGCACAGGCAGGCATTGGACCAGCCGGAGGGGGTGATGGCGCCGGCGATGGCGCGCTGGCCCTCGCGATAGCCCCTCACGCCGGAACCCAGGCGCTCGATCACGCCGACCGGCTCGTGGCCGATCGTCAGGCCCTCGGCGACCGGATACTCCCCTTTCATGATGTGCACGTCGGTGCCGCAGATCGTGGTGGTGGTGATGCGCAGCAGCGCGTCGAGCGGCCCGATCTCGGGGACGGGCTTCTCACGCAGTTCGATCCGGCCGGGTTCGACGAAGACTGCGGCCTTCATGGTCTTGGGCATCGGCATTGTCCTTCGGGAGGTGGCCGCCGCTGGCGCTCAGCGCGCCCCGAGCAGGAACGGCGGCGGCGCGGTGAAATCGGTTTCCACGCGCTTGACGCCGGGCAATCCCTCGGCCAGCACCCGCAGAGCACGGCGGATATCTTCCGAGCCGCAGAAGCCGTGCAGGCGTACGACGCCGTCCGCGACATCGACGAACATCAGCTGCCGGTCGAACCAGGGCTGCTGGCGCAGCGCGGCGGACAGGGCGCGCCGGATCTCGGCGTCCGACCGGGCGACGGCCGTTCCATCCTCCCCGAAGATGAGGGCGCGCAGCAGGTCGGCGCGCGAGACGACGCCCACCAGGACGCCGTCGCGCAGCACCGGCACGCGGCGGATCCCGCGCGATTCCATCACGTGCGCGATCTGTTCCGCCGTCGCGTCCTCCGTGACGCTGGCGACGTCCATGGTCATGACGTCCTTCACCGTACGGCCACGGACCCGGGCGAAGCGCGCGGCGTCCTCTTCCGAGGCGCGGAACAGGCTGGCGAACCACCCGGATTTCGGCGCCGCCGCATCGGCGAGGCGGCGGATCAGGTCGCCCTCGGTGATCACGCCGACCAGCAATCCGTCCTCCCGCACCACCGGCGCGCCCGAAACGCCGCGCTCGGCCATCGCGCGCGCGGCGGGCTCCAGGCCCATGTCCGGCAGGAACGTCAGCAACCCGGTCGACATCAGATCACGCGCGAGCATTTCGATTCTCCATTCTGCGACCCCCGCCTTCTGGCGGTCGGCATGCGTCAGTGGTTGCGCCGGGCGTCCTGGGGCCCGGACGCGTCGGCCGGCAGTTCCGGCGCCGCCTCGCCCTGGGACCCAGGCATCACGGCCGTTCCGTCGGGGGCATCGACCGGGAATGCGGCCACGCGTCGGGTTTCATGCGTGGCGAGAAAAGCCTCGAGGTCGCGAGGGATGATCCGCCACTCGCGTCCCAGAGCGATAGCCCTCAGTTCCCGCAGCTTGATCCAGTGACGGACGGTGGCCTCCGACACCTGGACCAACTCGGCGACCTCCCTCACGGTCAGGAACCGCCGCGTCAGCATCACGCCCCTCCCGTGTCGACACTTGTCAGGCCCGGCAGAGTTGCCACGAGCGCCGCCGGCCGGCATTGACCTGCATCAACCCTACCTGGGCTGGATCGAGCGCATCCGAGCGCCCGCGTCATCCGGCATCCTGCGCGCGGATCGCCGCCGCGATCCGCGTCCGGAGCGCATTCACGATCCGCCGCGCCTCGGCCTCGCCCACGCCTTCCGCGGCCAACTCGGTGGGCGTGCAAGGGGCGAGGAACTCCACCGAGAGGCGGCGGAACCGCGGCAGCCGGCGTGATCGCGGCCACGCCTCGACGGTCCCGCGCAGCACCACCGGCACCACCGGGATGTGGTTGCGGTGCGCGAGGAGCACGCCGATGCCGGCCTTGAACGGCTGCAATTGCCCGTCGGCGGACCGGATGCCCTCGGGGAACCAAGCGAGCCCATGGCCGCGCTGCAGCGCCGCACTACCGAAGGCGATGCTAGCCGCGGTCGCGCGCCCGTCGTCCACCGGAAGGATGCCGGCGATGCGGGCGAAGGCGCGGCGTAGCGGTCCGGCGACGATGAGCCGACTCCAGCCCGCCCAGTACATCCGCTCGAGCCGCGCCGCGTCCAGCGCGGCGGCGATCGCGAAGGGGTCAAGATAGCTCGCATGGTTGGGCACGAGCACGAAGGGGCCGTTGGCGGGAAGCGCCTCGACGCCGCGCACGCTAAGCCCGAACAGCCGGCGGAACACCAAGCGGTTCGCCGCCGCGAGCACGCGGCCGGCGATCCGCTGGCCGGTGCCGCGCGGTTCCAGCCAGCGGAGCCCGTCCTCGCCCAGCACGCGCTCCGGCTCCTCGAGCGGCAGCCGCGCATCGGCCCCGGCATCGCCGCCCTCGGCCACCCGCACCAGCAGGTCGCGTACGGTGCGGATCTCGCCGATCGTCGCGTCGGACAACGTGACGCCAGCCTGGTCGGCGATGTCGAGGGACAGGTCGAGCCAGCCAATCGAGTCGATCCCGAGATCGAGCTGGAGGTCGCTGTCGGGCCCGATGCGGCGATCGGCGAACCTCTCGCCGAGCATCCGGAGCACCGTCTGCGCCGTGTCGTGTTCGAGCAGCGCCCGGTCGTCTTCCGAAAGAGTCTCGATCGGCACGAGGCCGCTCGCGCGGCCGCGTTCCTCGCGCCCCGCCTCCCCGGCGCGCGCATAGGCCTGCACGATGAGCTGGCGGCGCGGCTTGCCCAGCCGGGTGCGCGGGATGGGCTCGGCGGTCAGGCGGTACTCGGCGATGCGCTGGTAGGATGGCAGGGCGCGCGCGACCTCGCGCACGACCTCGCGGATCGCCGCCTCGCCCCCGTCCTCGGCCCGCGCGGCGCGCGCCGGCACGATCAGCCCGGCGAGGCGGCCGTCGTGCTGGAGGACCGCGATCTCCTCGATCGCCGGATGCGCCTGGTAGGCCTCCTCGATCTCCTCGGGCTGCAGGTTCTTGCCGCCTTCGGTGACGATCACCGTCGAGCGCCGACCGGTGAGGCGGAGCCAGCCCGTCTCGTCGATCCGGCCGAGATCGCCGGTGCGGAACCAGCCATCCGCGGTGAAGGCCTCTGCCGTCTTCTGCGGCAGCGCATGATAGCCTGCAAACACGCCCGGACCGCGGGCCAGGACCTCGCCCTCGGCGTTGCCCTCCGCCGCGCCCTCGATCCGCAGCTCGGTCTCCGGGGCCACGCCGCCGACGGTCTCGAAGCGCATCGCGCCCGGCGGGTGGATGGTGAGCATAGGCGAGGTCTCGGTGAGTCCGTAGCCGCTCGCCACCTTCCAGCCGAGCGCCTCCATGGTCCAGGCGGTCTCGGACCTGAGCGCGGCGCCGCCGGAGACGACGACGCGCAGCGATGGGCCGAGCCGGCGGTGCAGCGACGCGAACAGCGTCCGGCCGATCCGCCAGCCGAAGCGGCGGCGGACAAGGCGCGACAGTCCGAGCGCGCCGCGGAACAGCGCCTGAACGACAGGCCCGCGCTGTCGCATCCGCTCGACCACGGCGTTGGTCAGGGCATCGAACAGCCGCGGCACCCCGATCATCACCGTCGGCCTGCCCGCCTGCAGCGCGGCCACCACCTGCGGGCCGGTGAAGCCCGCCGGGAGCACCACGGCGATGCCGCCGGCGAGCGGCGTGAGCACGCCCAGAACCAGCGGATAGACATGGTGCATCGGCAGCGGCAGCAGGACGCGGTCATCGGGCGACACGATGCCCGTGCCGGCGAGCACGCGGAGCTGGTAGATCAGGTTCCCGTGCGTCAGCGGCACGCCCTTGGGCGGCCCGGTTGTTCCCGACGTGTAGAACAGCACCGCGCGATCCTCGGGACCGACGCGCGCGAAGGTGGCGTCCCGGCTTTCCTCTGCCGTTTCGTCCTGGGCCAGCGGCAGCGCGCGCACGCCCTGCTGGTCGAGCGGCCGGCGCAGCCTCAGTGCCGAGGATGGCGCGATCAGCGCGACGCGCGCTCCGCTGTCGCGCAGCACGTGGCGGAAACTGTCGGCGCCGAGCGTCGCGTCCACCGGGACTACGCATGCACCGCAATGCAGGATGGCGAGGCAGGTCAGGATCCAGTCAGCGCCGCCCGGCCCGCAGAGGATGACGGGATCTCCCGGGCCGACACCCGCATGCGCGAGACGGCGCGCCTGGCGCGCCACCTCGGCGGCGAGATCGCTGTAGCTGATCACCCGCGTCCGATTCACCTCGAAGGAGACGATCGCGTCGCGTGACCCGGCCTGCGCGAGGTCATGCACCGCGGTCTGGAGTGTCGGGGGCAACGCGCGCGGTTTGTCGTCGGTTGTCATGCCGTCCCAATACTCCTCGCGGTGTCGCCGCGCAGCGCCACCGCACATTGCCGCGTGCGAAAACGCACGCGGTCGCCGACAAGGGCATCGGCTCCGCAGCCTCCCTCAAGATCAGGAGACGCCGCGTGAGCACCGCGCTCCTCACGTCTGAACGCTCGTCAGACTGCGACGTGTATCCGCAGGCGCGACTGGCCGGCATTGATGTACATCATTGCTCAATCAGCGCCGTTGAGTGCATCTGAGCGCCGCGGGCCGAGCCGGCGCAGCGGGCCCGGGCCGATGGCGTGACCAGGCGCGGAAGGACAAACGGAGAGCGAACGGAACAGCGCTCCGCGGTTCGGCAGCGCGCCATGCTCTTGAAAACCGACCTCGTGCGCGCCTCATGCTCGCGGGGTCCGAATTGAACGTGAAGGAGGCTGGGATCGTGGCTGTCACTACAATCGCGCTGCATGTGGAGCCGGACACGCTGGGCGCGGTGGATGCGTCCATCGCCCTGCCTCTGGCCCTGGCGGAGGCGCATTCGGCGCATGTTGCGGCACTGGTGTTCGCGGCGAGCGTCTATCGCCCCGAGCCGCCGGGCGGAGACGCCGAGATGCCGGAGACCGAGCTGGCAGCGCACGAGGATGGCGTGCTGCTGCACGTCCGGGCGGCGCTCGAGACGCGGGGCCTGCGCTTCGAGGTGCGCGGCCGCAGCAGCTTCGCCTACGGCGTCGGGGAGGTCCTCGCCGATCAGATGCGGGTCAGCGACCTCGGTGTCATGTCCTTCGGGTCGGGCGCCGACATCGGCAAGCGCTTCGTCGCCAACGGCGGCATCTTCTCGTCCGGACGCCCCATGCTACTCGTGCCGCCCAGCCACGCCGCCGCGTCGCCGCCTTCACGCGTCATCGTGGCCTGGGATGCCTCGACCGCTGCGGTGCGCGCGGTGCATGGCGCGCTGCCGCTCATGAAGCGGGCGGATTCGGTAACTGTCGTGAGCGTCACCGACGACAAGGAATTCCGCCCGGGGCAGTCGGCGGTCGAACTGACCCACCTGCTGGCGCGGCACGGCGCGAAGGCCAACTTCCGGCCCGTGCAGCGCGGCAGCGGCGGCGTGACGCGCGCGATCCTGGACGCCGCGCGGGAGGCCCAGGCGGACCTGCTGGTGATGGGCGCCGTCCGGCATGCACCGCTGCACAATCTGGTGTTCGGCAGCGCGACGATGGACCTGCTCGACCAGGGGCCGACGCTGCCTACGCTGCTGGCCGCATAGGCGGACCGGTCATCCGAGCGGTGGGCAGGTCGGGTCCAGCCGCGCACCACTGGACGACACTTGGGACCATGACCATCGAGGAGAGGCGGCATGTCGCTTCCACCAGGCCCGGCACCGCCGCGCGCACAAAACGGAGGCGGCGCCGGCTGGCATAGCCTGGCGACGGAGCAAGCTTTGGGCCGTCTTGGTGCGGCGCCCGCGGGCCTCACGCGCGGTGAGGCCGCCCGGCGCCTCTCCGAGCACGGCCCGAACACGCTGCCGGCGGCCGCGCCGCGCAGCGCGTTCCGGCGCTTCCTCGCTCAGTTCAACCACCTGCTGATCCAGGTCCTGATCGCCGCGGCGGCCATCACCGGGGTGCTCGGCTACTTCAAGGACGCCATCGTCATCCTGAGCGTGGTGCTGGTGAACGCCACCGTCGCCTTCGTCCAGGAAGGCCGCGCAGAGCAGGCGCTCAATGCCATCCGCGACATGCTCAGCCCGCACGCTTCCGTGCTGCGCGACGGCGCACGGATCACCGTGGACGCGGCCGATCTCGTACCCGGCGACGTGGTGCTGCTCGAGCCGGGCGAGCGCGTTCCCGCCGACCTCAGGCTGCTGCGCGCGCGCGGCCTGCGTGTCGAGGAGGCGGCGCTGACGGGCGAATCGGTGCCGGTGGACAAGACGTCCGATCCCGTGGCGGCGGACGCGCCGCTCGCCGACCGGACCTCCATGGCCTTCTCAGGAACGCTGGTCGCCGCGGGGCAGGGCATGGGCGTCGTCGTCGCCACCGGCCCGGCGACCGAGATCGGCCGCATCAGCGGCATGATCGGTGCCGTGCAGACGCTGACGACGCCGCTGCTACGCCAGATGAACCTGTTCGCCAGGCGGCTGACCGGGATCATTCTCGGACTGGCGGTCCTGATCTTCGCCTTCGCTTGGCTCTTCCGCGGTTTCGGCGCCGAGGAAGCCTTCATGGCCGTGGTCGGCATCGCGGTGGCCTCGATCCCCGAGGGGCTGCCGGCGGTGATGACCATCACGCTCGCGATCGGCGTGCGGCGCATGGCGGCGCGCAACGCCATCGTACGGCAATTGCCGGCGGTCGAGACTCTCGGCGCCGTTTCCGTCATCTGCTCCGACAAGACCGGCACGCTGACCCGCAACGAGATGGCGGTCGCGGTCATCGACTCCGATTTCGGCCGTTTCGAGGTCTCGGGCTCGGGCTATGCGCCCGGCGGCAGCGTCGCCCTGGCCGGCGAGACGCCAGGCCCCGCCGCGCTGGCGCTACTGCAGGAACTCGCGCAGGGCGTCGCGCTGTGCAACGACGCCGCGCTGCGCGAGCAGCCGGACGGCGGCTGGACGGTGGCGGGCGACCCGATGGAGGGGGCGATGCTCGCCTTCGCCGCCCGGGCCGGTCTGGCGCCCGAGACGGCGCGGCTGCGCCATCCGCGGCGCGACGAGATCCCCTTCGACAGCCGCCACCGCTACATGGCGACGCTGCACGCCGGCCACGACGCTGCCTTCGTCTGCGTCAAGGGCGCGCCGGAACGGGTCTTGGCCATGTGCGCCGCGGTCCGGCGGGAAGACGGCACCGCACCGCTGGACGCCTCCGCTTGGCGTGCCCGGGCCGAGGCGCTGGCCGCCGACGGGCTGCGTGTCATCGCCGTCGCCACCAGGGCCGACGTGCCGCACGGCACCGACACCCTGGCGCCCGCCGACATCGAGGGCGGGCTCGTGCTGCTGGGGCTGCTCGGGCTGATCGACCCGCCGCGCGAGGAGGCGATCGCCGCGGTGGCGGAATGCCAGGCCGCCGGCATCCGCGTGAAGATGATCACCGGCGATCACGCCGCGACCGCGAGCGCGATCGCGCGCCAGGTCGGGTTGCGCGGCGCGGGGTCGGTGGTCACCGGCGCCGAGCTTGACACGCTCGACGACGCGACGCTGCGCGTGCGCGTGTTGGAGAGCGATGTCTTCGCCCGCACCAGCCCCGAGCACAAGCTGCGCCTGGTCGAGGCGCTGCAGGCCGGGGGCGCCGTCGTCGCCATGACCGGCGACGGGGTGAACGATGCCCCCGCGCTCAAGCGCGCCGATGTCGGCGTGGCGATGGGCCGCAAGGGCACCGAGGCGGCCAAGGAAGCGGCCGAGATGGTGCTGGCCGACGACAACTTCGCCACCATCGCCGCCGCCGTGCGGGCCGGGCGCACGGTCTACGACAACCTCACCAAGACCGTGACCTTCCTGCTGCCGATCAATGGCGGCGAGGCGATGAGCATCGTGCTGGCGATCCTGCTCGGCACGCAATTGCCGATCACGCCGACGCAGATCCTGTGGGTGAACATGGTGAGCTCGGTCGCACTCGCGCTCACCCTCGCCTTCGAGCCGACCGAGCCCGGTACCATGCGCCTGCCGCCGCGCCCGGCCGACCAGCCGCTCCTCACCGGCTTCGTGGTCTGGCGCATCGTCTTCGTCTCGCTGCTGTTCTTCGGCTGCGTCTTCGGCATGTTCAAATACGCCACCGCGCAGGGGCTGTCGGTCGAGACGGCACGGACCATGGCCGTCAACACGCTGGTGGCGGCCGAAGTCGCCTATTTGTTCAGCGTTCGCTACCGGCACGGCGCTTCCTTGACCTGGCGCGGGATGCTCGGCACCCGGGCAGTGCTGCTCGGCGTCGCGGCCGTCATCGTCCTGCAGTTGCTTTTCACCTACGCTGAGCCCATGCAGGTGCTCTTCGCGTCGCGCCCGCTGGACCCGCTCGGGGAAGGATTGCCCGTGCTGGCGGTCGCAGTGTTGATCTTCGCGCTGCTGGAGATGGAGAAATTGGCGATACGTTGCCTGCGCCCCTTAGTCGTGTCCGCTGCCTGATTGCCACCACCTGCCATCGCCCCAATAAGAAGGATCCGACATGGCGCCGGACCAGGAACCCCTCATCGACCGGCTGCAATACGTCATCCGCATGTGTGTCCGCGCCATGGCGGTCATGATGGTGTTCGTGATCATCATGGGAGTAGTGGATGTCGGCTGGGTGATCTGGCAGCGTCTCGCCTCGCCGCCGCGCTTCATCCTGACCATTGCCGACATGCTGGCGACCTTCGGCGCCTTCATGGCCGTGCTGGTTGCCATCGAGATCTTCGTCAACATCACGATCTACCTGCGCGAGGAAGTCATCCACATCAAGATCGTCATCGCCACCGCCCTGATGGCGGTGGCGCGGAAGGTGATCATCCTGGACCAGGAGACGACCCAGCCGATGGAGATGTTCGGACTCGCTCTTCTGGTCGTCGCAACGAGTGTCGGCTACTGGCTGGTCCAGAACACGCCCCCGGTCAGCGTGCGGTTGGCGCGGAAGGACAACGCCGAAACACCGCCAGCCCGCCGCGACGGGGACGCCGGCACTTGACCGCCCGCCCGCCATCCGGCACCGCAATGCCGCCGGTCCGGCTCGAACTCGCGCTGCAGGGCGGCGGTGCGCATGGCGCCTTCACCTGGGGCGCGCTGGAGCGGCTGCTCAACGAGGACGGCATCGAAATCGTGGCCATCAGCGGCGCGAGCGCCGGGGCGGTCAATGCCGTGCTGCTGGCGCACGGGCTGATGGAGGGCGGCCGCCCGGCGGCGCAGCGCACCCTGTGGCAGTTCTGGAAGAGTGTCAGCCGCGCGGCGCAGGCGGCGCGGCTCGCGGCCGGTCCCTTCGGCGCGGCGCTGCCCGAATGGGCGCCCTTCGCGCTGTGGTCGGCCACCCAGGCCGCCTGGCGCGCCTTCGCCGAGACGGCGATCGGCGGGCTCGGCGGCGGCACGGCACTGGGCCAGAATCTCAACCCGCTGCGCCGCCTGCTGGCCGAGGCGGTGGATTTCGAGCGCCTGCGCGCCGCCGACGCGCCGCGGCTGTTCCTCTCGGCGACCGACGTCGCGACCGGCGCCTTGCGTGTCTTCCGCAACGCCGACCTGACGCCCGAGGCTGTGCTGGCCTCGGCCTGCCTGCCGCATCTGTTCCGCGCCGTCGAGATCGACGGCCGCGCCTACTGGGATGGCGGCTACCTGGCCAATCCGCCGCTGGCGCCGCTGATCGCCGAAGCCGACGCGAGCGACCTGCTGATCGTCCAGCTCACCCCGCAGGAACGGCGCGAGGCGCCGCGCGGCGCCGCCGCGACCGCGGAGCGGCTGAACGAGATCGTCTTCAACGCGAGCCTGGTGAACGAACTGCGGGCGATCGCCGCGCTCCAGCGCGCGCTGGCAGAGGGCGGCGGGGCGGGTGCCGGCGCCGAGCCGCTGTTCAACCGGCTCGGCTCGCTGCGGCTGCACCGGATCAGCGCCGACGAAAGCGTCTTCGCGCCCGGCGACAGGGCGCGCCTGCCCGAGTGGTCCTATCTGCAGTGCCTGCACCAGCAGGGCTTCGATGCCGCCGGCGCCTGGCTCGCGCGCCACCGCGCCGATCTCGGCCGGCGCGCCACGCTGGCCGTCCCGCCCGACGCCGGAATGCTGCCGTGAGCGGCATCCTCGGCATCCTCGCCGCGCTGGCGCTGCTGATCCTGCTCGCCTATCGCGGGGTCAGCGTGCTGGTCGCCGCCCCGCTCGCCGCCCTGGCCGCGGTGCTGGCGGCGGGCGCGCCGGCGCTGGCCTCGCTCACCCATGTCATGATGCCCGCGCTCGGCGGCTTCCTCGCGCAGTTCCTCGCGCTGTTCGTGCTCGGCGCCATCTTCGGCAAGCTGATGGAGGAGACCGGCGCGGCGCGCGCCCTGGCCGCGGCGCTGGCGGCGCGGCTCGGCCCGGCCAACGCCATCCCGGCGGTGGTGCTGGCCTGCGCGGCGCTGACCTATGGCGGGGTGTCGCTGTTCGTCGTCGCCTTCGCGGTGCAGCCGCTGGCCGCGGAGCTGTTCGCCCGCGCCCGCCTGCCGCGCGCGCTGATCCCGGCGACCATCGCGCTCGGCGCCTTCACCTTCACCATGACCGCGCTGCCCGGCACGCCGGCGATCCAGAACGCCATCCCGATGCCGTTCTTCGGCACCACCGCCTTCGCCGCCCCCGGGCTCGGGCTGATCGGCGGCGCGGTGATGCTGGGCTTCGGCCTCGCCTGGCTGCTGTGGCGGGCGCGGCGCGGCCGCTTCGCCGCCGATGCGCCGGAGCCACCGCCGCCCGCGCCGGCGCGACTGCGCGAGATGGCGCAGGGCGAAGGCTTCGACATCGCCGAGGCGCAGCGCGACGGCGCCGCCGCGGCCGCCGCGCCGCCGCCGCTGGCGCTCGCCGCCGCGCCGATCCTGCTGGTGGTGGCGCTGAACGGGCTGTTCGCCGGCCTGGTCCTGCCCGCCCTGCTGGCCGGGCAGCCGGCCGATCCGCGCCTGGGCGGGGCGGATCCGGCGAAGCTGATCGGGTATTGGGCGATCCTGCTCGCGCTCGCCGCCACCATCGTGCTGACCGTGCTGGCCAACCGCCGCCGCCTGCCGCGGCTGGGCGAGACCCTCGGCGCAGGCGCCAATGCCGCGGCGATCCCCGCGCTGAACACGGCGGTGCTGGTGGGATTCGGCGCGGTGGTCGCCTCGCTGCCGGCCTTTGCCCTGGTCCGCGACGCGGTGCTCGGCATCGCGCCGGGCAATCCGCTGGTCTCGCTCTCCATCGCGGTGAACATCCTGGCCGGCATCACCGGCTCCGCCTCGGGCGGGATGAGCATCGCGCTCGGCACCATGGGCGAGACCTATCTCGCGCGCGGGCTCGCCGCCGGCATCGCGCCGGAAGTGCTGCACCGGGTGACCGCCATCGCCACCGGCGGGCTCGATGCGCTGCCGCACAGCGGCGCGGTGGTCACGCTGCTGGCGATCTGCCGGCTGACCCACCGCGAAGCCTATGCCGACATCTTCGCCGTCGCCTGCGCCGGGCCGATCCTGGCGCTGGTGGTCGTGCTCGTCCTCGCCGGGCGGTTCGGCGCGTTCTGAGCGCGGCCCACGTCACGCCGCCGGCCAGATCGACCAGACATACAACGCGTAGAGCGCGAGCAGCCCCGCGCCCTCCCGGCGGCCGATCCGCCAACCGGTCCGCGCCACCAGCAGCAGCAGCAAGGACACGCCGAGCATCACCCAGCCATCGTAGGCGACGATCGCCGCGGGTATGGGCGTGGGCGCGATCAGCGCCGTCGCCCCGCCGATGCCGAGGATGTTGTAGATGTTGGAGCCGAGCACGTTGCCCAGCGCCACATCGGCGTGGCGGCGCAGCGCGGCGATCACCGAGGTCACCAGTTCGGGCAGCGAGGTGCCGATCGCGACGATGGTCAGCCCGATCACCGTCTCCGACACGCCGAGGCCGCGCGCCAGGCCGACCGCGCCGTCCACCAACAGGCCGCCGCCGAGCACCACCACCGCGAGCCCGCCGAAGGCGAAGCCGACCGAGATCGCGACCCCCTTCCAGCCCGCCCCCGGCGCCGAGGCGTTGGTCGCATGCAGCCCGCTCGGGTGGACCTCCTCGAAGGCCTGCGCCTTCTCGAAGGCGGCGGCGTGGTCGGGTTCGCCGCGGCGCTCCTCGCGCCAGGCATAGGCGACATAGGCGACCAGCCCGAGCAGGAACAGCGTGCCCACCGCGCGGTCGAGCGTGCCGAACAGGCTGACGCCAGTGAAGGCCAGCGCCACCGCCGCGACGATTGTCCCGTCGCGCCGCAGCGCGCCGCGGCCGACGGCGATCGGCGTGATCAGCGCGGCGAGCCCGAGGATCACCAGGATGTTGGCGATGTTGGAGCCGACGATGTTGCCCACCGCGATCCCCGGCGAGTCCGCCAGGGAGGCCTTGACGCTGGTCACCAGCTCGGGCGTCGAGGTGCCGAAGCCGACCAGGGTGAGGCCGATCAGCAGCGGCGACACGCCCATTCGCTCGGCGATCTGCACGGCGCCGCGCACGAACAGCTCCCCGCCCGCCACCAGCAGGATCAGGCCACCCGCGATCAGAAGAGCGTCGTTCATTGGTCGTCCTCATGTTGGCAGGTCCCGATCGGCGGGCGGCGCACGAATCCGGCCCGTGGAGTCTGGCAGATCCGACGGGCCCTGTCATGCCTGCCGTATCGTCTCCCTCGGAAGCGTCCGGAAGGCCAAAGGCCCCGCCGCCAGCGAGATGCCCCGTGTCGGCCCGGAACTGCGCGGGCGCGCGGCTGCGATCGTACTACAGCACGGACGGTCAGGGCGCAGCGCCGCGCGCGTCGCCCGGACCGGCGGGCCGCGCCGGGCCGTCCGGCGCACCCGGCATGGACGCGATGGCCGGCGCCGGGATGGCAGCGGCCTGCTGCACCGGGGCGGGAGAGGCGGTTTCGTCATCAATGGCATGGCGCGGCAGCACGCCGGCCAGCGCGTCCTCGGCGCTGCCCGCCCACAGCGGCGCACCGCCGATATAGGCGGCGCGGCCGAGCGCATGCGAGGAAAGCGGCACCGTCACTAGCAGGAACAGCACGATCAGCCCGACGCGCAGCCAGGCATCACCGCTGCCGAAGGCGAGGCCGGCGCCGATCAGGATCAGTCCCGCGCCGACCACCCCCGCCTTGGTGGCGGCGTGCATCCGGAGGAAGGCGTCGGGCAGCCGCGCCACGCCGATCGCCGCGATCAGCGCGATGGCGGCGCCCAGCACCAGCAGCAGGGCGGCGAGCGCGTCAGTCATCGCGCGCCTCCGGCGGGCGGGAGGCGCGCGCGATGAAGGCGGCGACGCCCACCGCGCCGACGAAGCCCACGAGGCCGAGGCCGAGCGCGACATCGAGCAGCGCGAGGTGCCCGCTGGCCAGCGCCGCGAGCGCGGTGGCGCTGACCGCGAGCAGGCCGAGCAGGTCCATCGCCACCGCGCGGTCGGCGATGCCCGGGCCGCGCAGCATCCGCCAGCCGGTGAGCGCGACCGCGACCGCCAGCAGCATGTAGCAGGCGGCGGCCAGCAGCAGGCCGAACAGCAGGGCGAGCAGCGTTTCCATCTCAGAGCCGCCCCGCCCGTGCGAACCGTGCCGCCTTCATGCCGCGTCCTCGCCCAGGAAGGGCAGCACAAAGGCCAGCGCGAAGCCCAGCACCACGAGATAGACGCCGATGTCGAAGGGGATCGCGGTGCCGATCGGCAGGCCCTCCATCCACTGGTGCGTCAGCAGCGGCTCGGCGTGCAGCAGCAGCGCCGGCAGGCCGGAGCCGGCGGCCAGCAGCAGCCCGATGCCGCCCCAGGCCAGCGGGTCGAGCCGCAGCACGCGCCGCGTCGCCGCCGGGCCGCGCGCCAGCGCGTGGAAGACGAAGCCGAGCGCGCCGATCAGCCCGCCGATGAACCCGCCGCCCGGCTCGTTGTGGCCGCGCAGCAGCACGAAGACCGACAGCGCGACGCAGGCCCACAGCACGTAGCGCGCCGAGGCGCGCAGGATCAGGCTGTCCAGCATCAGCCCGGCTTCCCGGCCCGGCGCAGCAGCACCGCGATCTCGCCCAGCGTGTCGAGCGCCCGGAAATCCACGATGATGACATTGACGACGTTGCGCCCCCTCGCCTCCGGCACCGCGGCCTGACCCATCCATTCAGTGATGAAGGGGTCGAAGGGCACCGAAAGCACGGCGAGCAGGATGGCGGTGCCGGCCGCGCCCACGCCGGCGGCGAGCAGCGCGTCACGCCGGCGCTCCGGCGCGCGCCGCGCGTCCGGCGCGTGGAAGGGCAGCCGCGCCAGAATCGCGACCAGCAGCACGATGGCCAGGATCTCGACGGTGAACTGGGTGAAGGCGAGGTCGGCCGCGCCCAGCGTCAGGAACAGGATGCCGACGCCGAAACCGACGAGTGCTGCCGCCATCACCTGGCCGAACAGCGCACGCAGCCGGCAGGCGGCCAGCGCGCCGGCGAGGATGACAGCCGCGAGCGCGAGTTGTGCCGGCCCGGCCCACGGACCGGGCAGCGGCAGCGCGAGCCCCCCGCGAGCCATCAGAACCAGCGCCGCGCCGGCGAAGACCAATGCGAGGCTCGCCGCCAGGTAGCCGCGCAGGCTGCCGCCTTGCACCCGGCGCGTAAGCGCCACCGCGACGGCCGAGACGGCGCGCATCGCGCGACCATAGCCGGCGTCCGGACCGTAGGTGTCGAGCCAGGTCTGGCCGGCCAGCGTGGGCTGCAGGCGCCGCCAGCCCAGGAACATCAGCAGGCCGAGGCCGAGCGCGGCGAAGGACATGGTCATCACCACCGTGCCGCCCTGCTTCTCGCCGAGCGCGATCCCCGTCGGCCGGCCGAGGATGGCGCCGGCCGCAGGCTCGATGATGGCGGCGGAGATGAGGTGCGGCGCCATGCCGAACACGAGCCCAAGCGTCGCCAGAACGATCGGCGCGACGAGCAGCGCAGGCGGCGGATCCTTCGCCACGTCGCGGGTTTCCATTGGCTTGCCCATGAAGGGCCGCGCCGCGACGACGCCCGCAACCACCACCATCGCCGCGTTCACCACCAGCGCGACCGCAGGCAGCAGTCCCGGCACGCCGAGTTGAACGGTGAACAGCAGATCCTTCGCGAAGGCGCCGATGAAGCCCGGCGCGCCCGCCATGGAGAGCCCCGCCAGCAGCGCCGCGGCTGCGGTGATGGGCATGCGCCGAGCCAGACCGCGCAGTTGCATGGCATCGCGCGTGCCGGCCTTCTTGTCCACGATGCCGGCAATCAGAAAAAGGCTCGCCTTGTAAAGCGCATGGACCAGCAGGAAGACGACCGCGGCGGTCGCGGCGAGCGGGTCCTCGATGCCGATCAACGCGACCAGCGTGCCGAGCGCCACCACCGTGGACCAGGCGAGCTTGCGCTTGAGGTCGCGCTCGCGCAGCGCCAGCACCGCGCCGGCCAGCATGGTTGCGGTGCCGAATCCGGTGAGCAGGCCCTGCCACAGCGCCATCTCCTGGAAGGCGGGATTCAGCCGCGCCAGCAGATAGACCCCGAGCTTCACCATGGTGGCCGAATGAAGATAGGCCGAGACCGGCGTCGGCGCCGCCATGGCGTTGGGCAGCCAGAAATGCAGCGGCCACTGCGCGCTCTTGGCGAAGCAACCGATTGCGATCAGCACCACGATCCAGGGCGCCGCCGGATGCGCGGCGAGGGTGCTGCCCTGCGCCAGGATGGCGGAAATGCGGAAGGTGCCGGCGGCATCCCCCAGCACCAGGATCCCTGCGAGCATGGCGAGGCCGCCGGCCACCGTCACCATCAGCCCCTGCTGCGCGGCACGGCGCGCCTCGGCGCGATGGGCGTCGAAGCCGATCAGCAGGAAGGAGGCGAGGCTGGTGAGTTCCCAGAAGGCGAACAGCAGCAGCAGGTCGTCGGCCAGAACCGCGCCCAGCATCGCCGCCATGAACAGCGTGAGCACCGCGAGTAAGCGGTGCAGCAGCGGGTGCCCTTCAAGATAGGCGGCAGCGTAGAGGAACACGCCGGCACCGATGCCGGCGATCAGCAGCGCGAAAAGGCGCGACAGGCCGTCGAGGCGGAAAGCTCTACGCCGAGCGTCGGGATCCAAGGCAGGCTGAACATGGCCCCGTCGGGGGTCGTGAGGACCAGCAGGAACAGCGCCGCCGGGAGCGCGGCGAGCCAGGGCGCCATGACGGGGGCACGGCGCAGCCCCCAGCCAACCAGCGGGACGCAGGCCAGGGCAAGGAGCGGAATGGCGGGCAGCGCGAGCATGCCGCCTGATTGCAGGCTTCGCACCGGCAGGTAAAGGACGCACCGCAGTACGAAGGCATGCGGACGCCGTTCTTGCTTTCCAGCGGCGCTAGCGCCGGGACGTGGGGATGTGTGCGGGTTCCGACAACTTCGCCCCGTGACGACGGCCCCCGTGCTGGACCCAGTCCTCGCGGTCGTCTTCCGCACGACGGATGACCGGCGCGAACGCGTCCCAAGGTTGAGAACCATCTGGGTCCACCTCAGCCAGATGCCACGCAAGCACAGGTCGGGCGAGGCTGTCTCCGCTTAGCGCTTCTCCCGTTGCTGCGGTTGGACGCTGCGGTTGAGCGTGCTGACCAAGTTGATCAGCGACAGCATCCTGGTCGGCTTCAAGGCCGGCGCGGGCATTACCATCGCCATGACCCAGTTGCCGGCGCTGTCGCAATCCGCCGTGGCGGAGAAGGCGGGATCGCGCACGCCGCTCACGCTGATCCTTGCTTCCGTGGCGCTCGGCCTTTGCCTGCTGTTCCTGACCGGGCTGTTCGCGAACCTGCCGAAGGCGGTGCTGGCGGCGGTCGTGCTGACGGCCGTGGCCGGCCTGATCGACATTCCGGCGCTGATCCGCCTGTGGCGCGTCAGCCGGCCCGATTTCGCGGCCGCTGCGGTCGCGCTGGCGGGCGTACTGCTGTTCGGGATCCTGCAGGGCATCCTGCTCGCGGCACTGGTGTCCGTGCTGATCATGCTGGTGCGGACGAGCCGGCCGCATGTGGCGTTCCTCGGCCGCGTGCCGGGCACGACGCGGTACAGCGACATGGCGCGCCACCCGGAGAACGAGCCGATCCCGGGGGTCATCGCCTTCCGCCCGGAAGGATCGCTGCTCTACGTCAATGCGGAGGCTGTGCTCGATGCCGTCATCGCGCGGTTCGGCGCCGCGGGCCCCGCCACGCAGCGCCTTGTGGTCTGCGACCTCTCCGCCGCGCCCTATCTCGACCTCGCGGCCACGGCGATGCTGCGGAAGCTGCATGCCGAGGTGGAGCGCCGAGGCGCACGCCTGGCCGTGATAGGGGCGCACGGCGCCGTGCGCGACCTTCTGCGACGGGAGGGCTTTGCGGACCTGGTCGGTGACATAGGCCGGGCTTCGACGCTTGAGGCCGTTCTCGACAACACGCCAGCCATGAGGCCGTGAGCCGCGGCACGATCGGATCGCTCCGTGGGCTTCATCCGGTCTGTGGGCTTGTGCGTTGGCTGCGGCGAAGTCGCGTGAACGCCGTTGGGGTACGGCCGCTATCCATAGCGTGAGGCGCCAATATCAGCTCGGCTGATGTTGGGTGCAGGCGAGATAAATTGAACGGCGGCGGATCATCGGCCCGAGCCGCCGCGTTCAGTTGAAGGCACCTGTCCCGGACCAGCCGCGCGTCTCGCAAGCGCCGTTCGGCCGCATCGGCCGGCCGGGCTCGATGAATCCGAAGGCTCTTTTTTAGGCGGGAATAATCCCTGCGTGCCCCCTCCCGCGGATGGCTCCCCCAAGGTGCCAGAGATTCGAGCCCCCCTCCCCATTGCTGGCGTCAGCCGCAGGGACCGCCGATCTGCGCGCGGGCGAACGAGGAGGGTGGAGCCGTGGTCCCGCAGCATCAGGGCTCGCGTTGCCTCAGCAGCGAGCCCTGATCCAATCGCGTGCAGGTCAGCCCGCTACCTTGTAGATCGTGTAGCTCCCGCGTGCGCCATCCTTATTTGGGCCGACCTCGCGGATGCGCTCCAGCACCTGCACCTCGATCCCCTGCCGCTTCTTCAGGCCAGCGAAGAATCCGCGGACCGTGTGCTGCTGCCAGCCCGTCGCCCCGCAGATCTGCGCGATTGTGGCCCCCTCCTCGCGACGGAGCATCGCCAGCACCGCCTCCTGCTTCGTCCCCTCGCGCGGCTTGCGCGACGCGCCGGGCTCCCCCACCTGGCGGGGCGCCTTCCTGGCGAGCAGGGTGCGCAGGGCTTCCATCGGCGCATCCAGGGCGGCGATGATGTCCGTCTCGCGGTTGGCCTCGTTGTCCCAGGCGGCCAGCACCGCCGCGGCGGCGTCGCGCAGGCTGGTGCGCGACGCCGGTGTCGGCGCGGCGTGGACGGGTTCCGCCTCCTCCGCAGGGGCGTCTCCCTCCGCGGCGTCCTCCCCGCCCGTGGGCGCCGTGCCGGCGACCGGCGCGGCGGCCTGCGCGTCGTCCTCGTTCGGGTCGATGCCGATGGCGCGCAGCCCCTCATCGGTGATGCGCGCCACGATCCGGGTGCCCTCGTCATCCTGGTGCCAGCCGAGCCCGACATGCTCCCGCGGGGCGTTGATCTCGGTCAGCAGGTTGTTCTTGATCAGGCTGCGGAACACCGCGTTGCGGGCCGCGGCCGGCAGGGTCTTGGGCGCGCGGGCGAGGCCCATCTCGTGCTGTGCGGCGGCGCTGAGAATCACGCGCTGAGTATCGGAAAGCTTGGTCATCGTGGTGGTCTCCGGTTCCGGGTGCCGGTCATCGGCCCCTACTGCCGGGAGCCCCGTCGGGCAGAACCCGGTCGGGGCGGTGCTGGGACAGCCCGCTTCAGGTTTCGTATTCGCCGCGGCGGAAATGCTGGTCCGCGATGTCCTTCAGCTTCGCAGTGGCGTCGGAAAGCCAGGCCGCCTCGCCCCAGAGCACCGACTCCGGATCCGCGCTGAAATGGTCTGCGCTGGCCTGCTGGAGTTCCGCGAGAAGGGCATCGAATTCGGCCTTCTTCGCCAGGAAGGCGGCCAGGCTGCGTTCCTGATTGCGGGCGGCGCGGGCGGTGCGGTCGGTCATCGTGGTCTCCGTCTGTTGCTACAGGGCATCCCCTGTGTGTGACGGACCATTCGCGCTGTGGCGCGCGCGAGCCAAGCAAGATGCAGCAGCGCGGAATTGTTGGGGTGGATGGCCCCCTACCGGCATCTTGGTGCCAAGCTGGCGGCTGTCAGCAGTCAGCGAACGGGAGCCATCCGCCATGGAGGTTAAGACGATCGGCCTGGATCTGGCCAAGCACATCTTCCAGGTGCACGGGGTGGACGCCTCCGGCGCGGTGAGCGTCACAAAGCGGCTGCGTCGGAGCCAGATGCTCGAGTTCTTCGCCGGGCTGAAGCCCTGCCTGGTTGGCATCGAGGCGTGCCCGACGGCCCACTACTGGGGTCGGGAGATAAGGTCCCTCGGGCACGACGTACGGCTGATCCCGCCGCAATACGTCAAGCCCTATGTGCGCCGGAGCAAGAATGACGCTGCAGATGCGGCGGCGATCTGCGAGGCGGTTGCCCGCCCGTCCATGCGCTTCGTCCCGCTCAAGGACGAGATGCAGCAGGCGGCTCTGATGTTGCATCGGGTGCGCGACCTGTTGGTGCGACAGAGGGTCCAGTTGATCAGCGCGATCCGAGCGCATGCCGCGGAGTTCGGCGTGATCGAGGCAAAGGGTCCGCAGAACATCGTGCGGCTGCTCGCCTCGCTCGAGGCCGGCGGGGTGCCCGACCTCGCGCGCCAGCTCATCGGCGTGCTCACAGAGCAGCTCGATGCCGTTGATGAGCAGATTGCCGAGGTCGATCGGCGCATCGTCAGCTGGCACAAGAACAATGAGACCAGCCGGCGGCTGGCCAGCATCCCCGGCGTTGGGACCATGACCGCGACGGCTATCGCTGCGACGGTCCCGGATCCTTCGGTGTTCCGAGGCGGGCGCGAGTTTGCGGCGTGGCTTGGCTTGGTCCCGCGGCAGAACTCGTCCGGGGGCAAAGCCCGCCTCGGGAAGATCAGCAAGCAAGGCAACGAACATGTGCGACGCCTGCTGATCATCGGTGCGCAGGCGGCGCTCCTGTGCTCGAAGGAGGTCAAGGCCAACCCCTGGGTCCAGGGCATGATGGCGCGACGCCCGCGCATGGTCGTGGTGGTCGCGTTGGCGAACAAGATGGCGCGTATCGCCTGGGCGCTCATGGCCCGGCGGACGCAATACGGAGTCGCAGTCGCCGCTTAGGCGGCGACTGCCGGCCGGGGGCCAGCGAAGGCAGAGGAGCATGATGGCGTAGTCGGTTGCACCGACGGGTTGGGCAAACCTGGATCATAGCGGGGGCTTCGAGCCCGCGAGATTGTTAAGGACCGAACCCGCGGAACCCATCAGGGCCAGCGGTCATGCCGACCGCACAACAGGCCGGACACATGACCGCAGGCAACCCGCTGCATCAGATTGCCATCCACCGCCCTTGAAGCCCGGGGGCCATCCACACATGCTATGATTCGGCGGTCTGGATCACGTCATGATCCATGATGTGGACGTGGCGCCCGCTTACCGAGGTGTCTTTGCTCTGGTCGACTTCCCGCCGCTGGGAAGTCGATGTAGGCCGCTGGTGCGCTGTATCGCGCGCATCACGCGCGCGGGTCTCGCACCGATGAAGCAGACGGATCGAGCCGATCCGCGACCTCCAGCAGTAACGCATTCATCTGCTCCTGCAGGATGGTCTGCACGAGATGCGGATCGCGGCCGATCTCGGCGGCGATCTGTCCCGACACCCGCGCCGGCCAGTTCAGCACCGCATCGCGCATGCCGGCGGCACACTCGTCGATGCGGTAGTTAGCCGCGGTGACGTCCATGAGGCGGCCCTTCTTCTCATCTATGGCCAGGCGCTGCGCCTCGACGCCGAGGGCGAGCCGCGCCAGCGTCAGCCGGCCCAGCGGCGTGTCATCACCTGGCGGCGCCATCGGCGAGCGTCCCGGCACAGCCGATGCGGTCAGATCGCGGCGAACACGCTCAACATCCCAGGACCCATCCGCCTCACGGCGGATGCGCCCGACCTGCTCAGCCTTCTGGATCGCCGTGTGCGAAAGGCCCAGGCGACGGGCGACGTCACGTGCGGAGGTGATGCGCTCTGGCAAGTGCATCTCCTGTCGTGGCTTCGGCCTGGCAATCGGTTTGCACCTGGCAGCGGATCAAAATTGAGTCTCATGCATCGCTTACGCGACGATCCTCACGCCTTGGCAACCTCGTTTATCGCCTACCGCTAGCGACCTTGCGCGCGATGGCCCCCCGCATACGATATCGTCCGGAAGGAACCATGGCCTCGACATCGCCGTCGCTGCCGCGGCTTCTCGGCGTATCGCGAATCTACACCCCGCAGATTCGACGGCGCAATGCACTCATGCGTTGCCTTTCGATCTTTCGCATGAGCGCATCGCGCCGTCTCTCGTCACGCCGCCATGCGCGGTCGCGGCACCAGACCATAGTGCATGGCCAGCACCGCCAGCGCCGCGGTGAACATGCCCTGCGCCTGGGCTGGCGCGATCGGGCGTCCCTGCCAACCCTGCTGCGATCCCCATTCGCGGATCGAGCATTCCAGCCCGAGCACGTGCCAGACGGCAGAGCCGCCCGGGCTGTGCAGCCCGCCCAGGGCATCCATCGCGGACAGCACCCGCTGCCGTGCCGAGACTTGGCGCTCGGTCATGGGGTCAGCAGAGGCGCCGGGGATGCGCAGCAGCTGCGTGGTGCGCATGCCATCCAGCGCGGCGGCACGAAACTGCGTGCGGAACATCGCGCCGGCCTCGTGCATCTCCGGGGTGATGGTGCCGTTGCCGAGCATGGCGGCGATGGAGTCCACCGCGCGACGATGTTGCACGGGTGTTCCGGTGTCGGGATCGGCGTCGCGGACAGGCTCGCTGAACCCGCCATGCTGGAGGCGCCAGCGCGAGGGCTTGGACAGCTCTTCGAGGGTCGGGACGTGGCGCTTGCTGCGCTTGGCCATGATGTTCGTCTCCTTTCAGGCGTTCTGGCTGGCGTGCGCGGCACTGAGGGCGCGCTGCTGGGCTCGCTCGCGCTTCTCCCTCTCCCAATCCTCCCGATGGTCGATGCGCGACTCCCCTGTCTCGCGATCCAAGTGCTTGCCCTCTCCGTGCCTGGCGAATGCAATGAGCGCATTGCCCAGGCGCTCTGTCCTATCGGCCTGATGGAGCGTGGCCCGGGTGAGCAGAAACGGCTCGACATAGGAGCTGTTGAACGGCAGCCAGTCCGTCGCCTCGGCCACCCAGATCTCAGCAAAGGTGCCCTCGCCTTCACCAAGCTCGACGTATCGTCCACCATCTGGCGTCGGATAGGCGCGCATCTCGCCGATGGGAAATGCGTCATGACCGATGGTGACGTGCGCGGTGGTGTAGCCAAGGACCGCCAGGGCAGCCTTGTTCCAGTCCATGGCCTTGGAGCGCCGCTCCCGGATCGCGATGAGCCAGGGTGGCGCGGCCTCGGTCGATAATCTGCCAGCGTGGAACATCGTGATGGTGTTGTCCTGATCCATGAAGCTCTCCGAGCTCGAGTTGCAACACCGCGGACGCGGTGCCGGTCATGCCGCGGCCGGGTTGGGCTGAGCGGCTTCCATGCGGTGGGACAGCGCCGTGAGGCGGGCGCGGTCATGGGTGATGCGCTGCGCGAGGGCAGCGTCGAGCCGGGCGCTGAGCGCGTTGAGGCGCGCGCGGGCATCGGCAATAGGGGGCGTCGTGTGCTGCGGGGCTTTGCCGCTGATCATCTCGAAATGGGCGAGCGGCCCGAGCTTCGCTTCCAGCCAGGCGCGCGGATCGGCGATCAGCGCGAGGTCGAACCGCGCCGTCCGATCCTTCTGCCCGGGCCCCGCCGGGCGGTAGGCGACAATCGAGGAGGAGGGGGACAAATTGCTATTAGAAAGATCCCTATAATAGCAGTTTGTCCCCCTCCTCTGGTTCTGCTTCTTGGCCGCCTCCCGGCTCGGCCAGAGGTCCGGGAATGCCTTCGCCATGTCGGCGGCGTTCTCCAGCACCACGCCGGAGGCCGCCATCATGTCCTGGCGGCTCGGGCAAACCTCGTCCCAGTCCAGCACCTCATGCACCGCGACCGGCAGCACCACGTCGGTCAGCAGATCGACCTCCAGCGGCGTTGCCGCCGTGCGGTTCACGCCACGGCCGCGCCCAATCGCCTGGATCAGCTCGCCCTCGCAGATCGTCCAGCGGATGGCCTCGGCGGTCGGATCGGCGTGCACCTCGCCCGGCAGGACATGTGCGCCGCCATCGGCCAGGGCGATGCGGCGCTCCTCCTGCTCATACCACCAGTCCACGCCACCGCGGCTGGCGAGCGGGGGGCAGTTGGTCACTGCGGCGGCCAGCGCCTCCACCGTCAACGGCGCCGGCAGCGTGCGGCCGAGCACCATCAGCCCCGCGACGCTGCGCCAGCGATCGATGCCGCTGAGGGCGTTGAAATGAACCGCCTGGACGTTGCGCGGCAGGCCTGTCGCCCGCAGCGCATCCACGGCCGCCTTCTGGGCGATGATCAGCAGGTCGGGCGGTGAAACGCTGCGACCGCGCAGACTGGCCGCCCGCAAGGCAATCAGCGCCGAGACTTGGCGCCGATGGTTTTCCGCCGCACTGCGATCACGGGGCTTGGCATCCTCGCCCGGCGTCAGAGCCCGGGCGCTCACCGGCGCGCGAAGAACCTGGCGCACGCGCACATGCGGCTCCGCCGCCATCAAAGGCTCGGCGATGGTGACCTCGGGAATGAAGGGGGTGACGAGTTCAGGCCGTAGCGTGGCATCGAGATGCAGGATCGGTCCCTGGGCCCCCCAGCCGTTTCGGAGATCCGCACGCCAGGCGAGGCGGAGGCAGCGGACCGTGCCATTTTCCGACATGGTGTCGACCAGCACCGCGCCGGCGACGTCGTGGTCATTCTCCAGCGCCTCGGCGATCAGCAGCCACATGGCCGCCGCGCGGTTGGGCGGCGCCCAGGGCTCGCCCTCCTTTGGGAGCACGGCAGCGATGCGGCGTCGGCGTTCGCCCGGATCCATGCCGGGAGTAAGGCCCGGGTTGCGCATGCGGCGATGCTCAAGGCCTGCAGCCTGGCGGCAGCGCTCCGGCGTCAACCCGGCCGCGCGCAGTACGGCGACGGAGAGCGGGCCGTTGCTCGCAGTGGCCAGGACCTTCCACAGCCGCTCGCGCTGGGCTGCGAGATCGGCCGTCGCCTCCCAATCCTCGTGGTTGCGCAGCGTCCAGCACTGCACCGTGCCGAGGTGCGGGCGGAGACCATCCAGCGTCAGCAGTGCCTTGCCGTCGGTGCCGCGCAGCCCGGCGCCCCAGAACCCTTCATCCAGCACCAGCAGGCCCACCGCGCCGAGTTCATTGGGCGCCTGGTGGAACAGCGCCTCATGCGCCGTCAGCACAACCTGGGCCGCCTCCAGCCTGGGCTTTTGCGTCTGGTAGCCGCATGAATTGTAGAGCGGGCAGATATGCGTGATGCCGCGGCGGGTGACCTTGCAACTGGTGGTCTCGACGATGCGCTCGACCTCCATGGCATCGAAGGGTGCCGAGGGATCGAGACACATCAGGCGCTCGGGGTTTTCCGGAGTCGGGTCGGGGGCGGTGCGCCCCTTCCAGACCATCGCGTCCACGTCGAGAGCGTGGAATGCGTCCCGCTGCTCCTCGGCGAGATCATGGCGCGGTACGCCAATGACGACCTTGCGGCCGCGCAGGACCTCGCTGCGCAGCAGGCCGGCGACGCTTCGCTGCATCGCCCTGGTCTTGCCAATGCCCACGCCGACCGGCAGGGCAAGACGCGGCGGACGGGGCTCGGCGTTGAAGTCTAGGAGCATGCCGTCTCCCGCTGTTCGGCGGCGCCGTCGACCGATGCGTTCGCCCAGGGCGGTGCAGCCGGCTCCCAATCGGCGTCAAGCGGGTCGGCCGTCCAAAGCGCCGCCACATCCGCCATGAACTCGGCGACCTGATGATCCAGCGTCGCGCGGATGCTGGTGAGGTCGAGGATGGCCAGCGGATAGGTCGGCGTGAGCGGGGCGAGCGGCGCTGCGGCCCAGATCTCGTCGCGCACCGCGTCGATCCCGCAGGCCGCGGCGAGGTCGTTGAAGTCGCCTGGCAGCGACGGGATGGCGAGCAGGGCCTGGGTTGCGAGCGCCGCGGCGGTAGCGGCTGCCACACCGGGATTGGTGTCGCGGTCGGGCTTGAGGTCGTTGTCGGCCAGGATGACAAGCGTCGTATCCGGAAAGCGCGCCTGGATCAGCGGGGCGACGCGCACGAGGTTGCCCGCGTCCATCGCAGCGACCACCGGCAGGTCGGTTGCGGCATGGGCCGTGGCGCCGGTGGCCCAGCCCTCGCAGAGCAGGATGGCGGGCGCACTCTCCAACGGCCCGCCAATCAGCGCGAAGTGGTCTGCTTTGGCACCGCCCGACAGAAAGCGCTTGGTGCCATCCTCATAGATACGCTGAATGCTGTGGATGGTGCCGTCCAAATCGATCAGCGGAATGATCAGCGTGGCGCCAATGTCCATGCGGATGCCGAACGGCTGCACGCCTTTGCGTCGGAGATAGGCCTGGTCCGGATCGGCGGGGCCAGCATGCTCCCATTGTGCCTGAGCGGCCCGGCGCGCGATGCGGTGCTGCTCAATGGGATCCACATCATTCGCGGGCGCCGCCAGCACAATCTCCGGGACAGGTGTGGGCGCACGTTCGGTAGGTGCCCAGGCCGGCATGCCGAGCCAGGCCCGCGCCCAATCAGCGGCATCGCGCCAGTCGCCGCCGCGCTCGCGGGCGATGAGCTCGAAGGGGCCACCGCCGCTGCCAGCAGCGTGATCGAACCAGGTGCCGATCTTGGCACCGCTCATCACCGCGGAGAGGCTGCCGCGGCGGTTCCAGCGCCATTGGCGTGCGGTACGCCGGGATGGCTTGCCGAGCAGTTCCTCCAGCAGCGCGGACCAGCTGGCGATCAGCGCGTTGCGCAGTTCCTCGAGGTCGCGGCTCATGCGGTTTCCTCCTGCTGGCCACGGGCGGCGCATCGACTTCCCCGCGGTGGGAATTCGAGGTGCGCCGGCCCGGCGGGTTGCGATCGGTGGGGAGCGCGAGGCCCCCTGCTTATTGACTACCGAGGGACCCACGAAAACGTCTCAGCGGGCCGGCAGATCGTGGTGTGGGGAGGTGCCGCGGCGGTTGGCGCCCGCAGATTTGCCCATGCCCATAGGACCACGAGATTGATTTCCGGTCCAGCCGTTCTAAGCATAGATCGCCTACGAATGAATGCGATCTTCTACGCAGAAGCGCGATCTGTAAATCGAATCGCCTGAAACCGAGGCTGGTGACTGACGGAGAGTAGTTGAAGTTGCGTTTGGTAGGCAGTCGATACTGC
Source organism: Roseomonas sp. TS2 (assembly GCF_058833935.1). NCBI lineage: Bacteria > Pseudomonadati > Pseudomonadota > Alphaproteobacteria > Acetobacterales > Roseomonadaceae > Roseomonas > Roseomonas sp. TS2. Next base: position 106,514 of record NZ_JCACVY010000001.1, read on the forward strand.
AAACCGTGCGTCGAAACCCCCAAGCTTGGATCTGGGCTCAAGGCTGGCTTGGTTCCCGCGGGCGGGAAGCACGTGCAGCGCGGAAGCCGGCAGCGTTCCACGGGTGGCGCGCGCTTGCCACAAAGCGGCTGATACGGATTTGCGTCTTGATGGGTAATGGATGGGTGGAGGGCTTCGCATGCCAATCACCACCATCGCCACGAGACCAATGCCGGCACAGCGGCGACGATGCGCAGCGCGGATTCGCGGCAGGCGCGTCGCCGACATCCTGGCAGCCTGCCGCTTTGTCGCCCCCGCGCGCTACGCCGTCTGCGCAGTGCTTCCTTTGTTTGCGCAGTGACACGTGCGCTACAAGAACGCGCTCCCGAAGACCCAGCGCGATGTGCTTGATGGCGCGGATGAGCACACCACCGAACATCAGCGCCGCCGTGTCGATCGCCGGGCCGTGGGAAATTCAGGCGGGCCGATCCGTATATGAGAGGCACAACCATGCGTGCTGGATCTCGATGCCCGGTCGAACCCCACGAAGCTCCATCCCCCCGAAATGCGCCCGTGCGATGTTCCCAGCGCTGGGCATATCGCGAGTGCCGCTGCGGCTCCGCAGCCGCGCCAGCCGAAAGGCTTGGGGGCCGGGAGACATTCGCCTCCACTCCACCGCCAGGCAGCGCCTGGATGCGAGCCCCAACGGAGAGGGACTCGCATGACCAAACGATCATCCGCCGCGGCCGCGCCAGCGCCGACCATCCCGGCAATCCCGCCGACGCAGGTGTTGGCGCGCCTCGCCGCGTTGCAGACTGCCCCCACCGCTGACCTCAAGCAGCAATGGCGGGAATTGTTCGGCAAGGAGCCTCCACCCTTCAACCGCCCGTATCTGGTCAGCCGGCTATCATACAGGGTGCAGGAGTTGGCCTATGGCGGGCTGAAGCCCGAGACCGTCGACCGGCTCGTGGCGCTGGGCGAGCAGCTGGACGGCAGCAACGTCGTCCTGCGCCGCATTCGCGCCGACAGTCGCCCACTCGCCGGCACGCGGCTGATCCGAGAATGGCAAGGCGTGCAGCACGTCGTCACGGTGCGCGCCGACGATTTCGAATTCGAGGGGCGGCCCTATCAGTCGCTCTCGGCCATCGCGCGCCACATCACCGGCACGCGGTGGAATGGCTGGACGTTTTTCGGGCTGCGCGCGCGAGGTGACGCATGAGCCGCCGCGCCCGCGTCGAGCCGGCGATGCCGGGCACCACGAAGAAGCTGCGCTGCGCGGTCTACACGCGCAAATCCACGGATGAGGGGTTGGAGAAGGAATTCAACACCCTCGACGCGCAGCGGGACGCGTGCGAGGCGTATATTACCAGCCAGCGCGCCGAGGGGTGGGTGCTGGTCCGCGATCGCTACGATGATGGCGGGTTCAGTGGCGGTACCCTCGACCGCCCCGCGTTGAAGCGACTGCTGGCCGACATCGAGCAGGGGCTGATAGACAATATCGTTGTTTATAAGGTCGATAGGCTCAGCCGATCGTTGATGGACTTCGCCAAGCTCGTGGAGACGATGGAGGCACACGGCGTCACCTTTGTGAGTGTAACTCAGTCCTTTTCTACAACGACGTCGATGGGCCGGTTGACGCTCAACATGCTGCTCAGCTTTGCACAATATGAGCGAGAAATTATTGGCGAGAGAATCCGAGACAAATTCGCCGCGTCGCGCGCCCGCGGCATGTGGATGGGGGGCAAGGTGCCACTCGGCTACGACGTCGTGGCCAGGAAGCTGGTGGTGAACGAGGACGAGGCCCCGCGCGTGCGTCGGGTGTTCGAGATTTTCGCCGAGACGGGATCAGGCATCGAGACGGTGGCTTGCCTCCGGGCGGAGGGCGCCACCAGCAAGGCCGGCCGGCCACTGGACAAGGGCGACGTCTACAAGCTGCTGAACAACCGGACCTATGTCGGCGAGGCCGCGCACAAGGGGCAGGTCTATCCCGGCGAGCACCAGGGCATCGTGCCGCGGGAGCTATGGGATCGGGCGCATGCCGTGCTCCAGATCAGCCCGCGTGTGCGCGCCAACCAGAACCGGGCGCAGACGCCGGCGCTGCTGAAGGGGTTGATCTTTGGGGTGGATGGCCGCGCGCTGTCGCCGACGCACGCGCGGAAGAACGGCCGGCTCTACCGCTATTACGTGGCTCAGCGCGTTCTGAAGGGCGACGCTGCCGGCGACGCCAGCATCGTGCGCCGGGTTTCGGCAGCGGAGATCGAGGCAGCCGTGGTGGACCAGGTACGGGCGCTGCTGCGGCAGCCCGAGATCGTGGTCGGCACGTGGCGGGCGGCGCGCAAGGACGCGCCGGACCTGACCGAAGCCGAGACCCAGGACGCGCTGCACCGGCTCGATCCGCTGTGGGAGCACCTGTTTCCGGCGGAGCAGGCGCGGATCGTGCGGTCACTGGTGGAGCGGGTGGTCGTCGGCCCGGCCGGCGCGGACATTCGGTTACGGCTGGATGGGCTTGGCGGCCTTGTTCGTGACCTCACCGCCATAGCGCCGGCCGCCCTGAGGGCAGCAGCATGACGAACGCGACCAGCATCACGGTCCGTGTGCCACTGGCGATTCGGCACCGGCCAGGACGGAAGACCATCGTCATGCCGGCGGAGGCAGGGCCGGCCGCGGTTACTACAAGGGCCGACCCGGCGCTGGTGAAGGCGTTGGCTCGCGCGCACCGATACCAACGCCTGCTCGACCACGGCCGCCATGGATCGTTGACCGAACTGGCGGCGGCCGAGAAGGTCGACCGGTCCTTCCTGGGGAAACTCCTCAGCCTGACGCTCCTGGCGCCGGATCTGGTTGAGGCGATCTTGGAGGGCCGCTGTGAGGCCGGCCTGACGACGCTACTCCGGCCTCTACCCGCATTCTGGCCGGACCAAAGCAGAGCGTTGGCCTCCGAGAGCAGGCCGGCTTCGTTTCAGCCGAACAATCCCGAAGGGTAATGCGGCGAGTCGTCTGAAGGACACGTCCGCGGCCATCTGGCCGGCCGAGAAGCGATCAGGGTCGGGTGCAACAAAGCCGCGAGTTGAACCCCGGTTGTCATCGGGGGGCGGTGCTGGACGCAACTATCAGCGCCGGCATTTCGGGGAGTTTTGTTCAAAATCAGTCCGCTATTAGCTCGGGAACTAATCGCGCACGTCCCGAGGTGCGGAGAGAATTGGCCCTGCGGAGAGAGAAATAGGGCTTCTCGGCTCGGGGTATTTCCCAACCCGCGCGCAGAGAAGCCCGCCAAACCTGGCCTTGGCGGTGGCTGACGTCAGGCGGGAGAATGAGGTTGGGAAACCGATTGGAGCGGGCGAAGGGATTCGAACCCTCGACCCCAACCTTGGCAAGGTTGTGCTCTACCCCTGAGCTACGCCCGCGCTCCGTCTGGCGTGGCGGGGATATCTCATAGCCGATGGGGCTCCGCAAGGTCCGCCGAGCAAATTTCTTCATGGAAATTTTGTCATGCCTCCGCTCGGGCGGCAGGGGGGTCGGGGCGTGGCGGAGCCGCCGGCGAACCGGGCGCGGCATGGCCGGTTATGCGCAGGAGGCGGCGCGGTCTGACCGGCGGATGTCCTCCTCCACAGGCAAGGCGAGGAACCATGGCGCGGCAACTTCCCCTCGACAAAGACAGCATCCTCGCCGAGGCGGCGGAGGGCGGCACACTGGCGGCGGCGGAGGATGTGGCGTTCCTGCGGCTGCTCTTCGTCAATGTGGTGCTTGTCGGCCGGCCGGGGGCGCCGGGCTGGGTGCTGGTGGATGCCGGCATCGGCGGCATGGCCGGGCGCATCCGCCGCGCCGCCGCCGAGCGCTTCGGCGAGGACCGGCCGCCGGCGGCCATCATCCTGACCCATGGGCATTTCGACCATGTGGGCAGCGCCGCCGAGTTGGCGGCGGGGTGGGACGTGCCCGTCTATGCCCATCCGCTGGAGATGCCCTATCTCGACGGGCGGAGCGCCTATCCACCGCCCGACCCCACGGTCGGCGGCGGGGCCATGGCCTGGCTCTCGCCGCTCTATCCGCGCGGGCCGGTGGATCTGCGGCCGCACCTGCACGCCCTGCCGGAGGATGGCGGCGTGCCCGGCCTGCCGGGCTGGCGGTGGCTGCACACGCCCGGCCATTCGGTGGGGCATGTCTCGCTCTGGCGCGAGGCCGACCGCACGCTGATCGCCGGCGATGCCTTCGTCACCACCACCAGCGAATCCGCCTACGCCTCGGCGGTGCAGGAGCCGGCGCTGCACGGCCCGCCGCAATACTACACCCATGACTGGCAGGCCGCGGCGGCCTCCGTGGCCCGGCTGGCGCCGCTGGAGCCGGAGCGGGTGGTGCCAGGCCACGGCCGTGCCATGCAGGGCGAGGCAATGCGCGCAGCGCTGCACCGGCTGGCGGATGCGTTCACCGAGCTGGCCGTGCCGCCAGATGGCCGCTATGTCGCGGCGCCACGCCGGGCGGAGGATGGCAGCGCCTACACCCCGCCCTGAGCGGTGGCCCCGCTCAGGTGCCGCAGAAGGTCTGCAGCACCCGCTCCTGCGGCTGGGGCGGCAGGGTGTAGCCCTCCAGCCCCGGCCGCTCCTCGAAGGGGCGGGCCAGCACCTCCAGCAGCGCCTCGAAGGGGCCGAGATCCTGCCGCTCCACCGCGGCGGACAGCGCCGCCTCCACCTGGTGGTTGCGCGGGATGTAGAGGGGGTTCACCGCCCGCATCGCGTCGCGCCGTGCCTCGGGCGTGGCGCCTTCCTGCGCCAGGCGCTGCCGCCAGCCGGTGGCCCAGCCCTGGTAGGCGGCGGGGTCCTCGAACAGCGTGGCCGCCGCGGCATCGGCCGCCGGGTCCGCCGCCGCATCGCCGAGCGCGCGGAAGAACAGGGTGAAGTCCACCTTGTTCTTGGTCATGCGGTCCAGCAGGTCCTGGACCAGCGCCACATCCTCCTCCCGCGCCTCCGCCAGGCCGAGCTTGCGGCGCATGCCATCGAGCCAGGCGGCCTCGAAGCGCGGCCAGAAGCCGCCCAGCGCCGCGCGCGCCTGCGCCAGCGCCTCCTCCTCGTCCTCGGCCAGCAGCGGCAGCAGGCATTCGGCCAGCCGCGCCAGGTTCCACTGCGCGATGGGCGGCTGGTTGCCATAGGCGTAGCGCCCGTAGTGGTCTATCGAGCTGAACACCGTGGCCGGGTCGTAGGCGTCGAGGAAGGCGCAGGGGCCGTAGTCGATCGTCTCGCCGGAGAGGGCCATGTTGTCGGTGTTCATCACGCCGTGGATGAAGCCCACCAGCAGCCAGCGCGCCACGAGATCCGCCTGCCGCGCCACCACTGCCTCCAGCAGGCCGAGATAGGGGGCGGGGCTGCCGGCCAGATGCGGGTCGTGCCGGGCGATGGTGTGGTCGGCCAGCAGGCGCAGCCCCTCCAGATCCTGCCGCGCGGCGAAGAACTGGAAGGTGCCGACGCGGATGTGGCTGGACGCCACCCGCACCAGCACGCCGCCGGGCAGGGCCCGCTCGCGCCGCACCGTCTCCCCGGTGGCCACCGCCGCCAGGGCGCGGGTGGTGGGAATGCCGAGCGCCGCCATGGCCTCGGCCAGGATGTATTCGCGCAGCACCGGGCCGAGCGCCGCCCGCCCGTCGCCCTGGCGGGAGAAGGCGGTGAGGCCGGAGCCCTTGAGCTGGATGTCGCGCCGCTGGCCGTCGCGCCCCACCACCTCGCCCAGCAGCAGGGCGCGCCCGTCGCCCAGCTGCGGCACGAACTGGCCGAACTGGTGCCCGGCATAGGCCATCGCCAGCGAGGCCGCCCCCTCCGGCACCGCATTGCCGGCGAGGATGGCGACGCCCTCGGGGCTGGCGAGGAAGGCCGGTTCCAGCCCCAGCGTCTCCGCCAGCGCGGCGTTCAGCCGCAGCAGGCGCGGCGCGGCCACCGGGGTGGGGGGGCGTTGCGCATAGAAGCGGCCCGGCAGGCGCGCATAGCTGTTGTCGAAGGCGAAGCCCGGCATGATCATCCTTTCCTGCGGCGGTGGCCTGTCCCGTGGGGCGCCCCCGCCGCTGCAATCGGCAGGTGAGGCGCTCCTCAGGCGCCGCCAACCCCCTTCGTCACGATGCCGGTGCCCTGGCAGGTCGGGCATTCCTGGCCGCCAAGGCGCCCCTGCCCCTGGCAATCGGGGCAGACATCCTCGCCGGTGCCGGGCGTGCCGGGGGGCGCGTCATCGCCAGGGCCGGCCGGGCCGGCGGCAAGGATGGCGGAGCGGCTGCGGAAAGCGTGTGTCATGGCGGCCTCCTCGGGCTTGTCGTGGCGGATGTGGGAAAAAGGCAACCGGGCAATGGCGCTCCGGTTGCGCCTGTGGGCCGGCCGCCTCCCCCCTTCCGGGGCGGGCCGCCGCTCTCCTTCCACGGCCAGGAGCACCCATGACCCCGCAGAGCTTGCCTTGCGCCGCCTCCGCCCCGCCGCCCGCCGCTCCGGCGCCGTGCCGGCCATCGGGGCGCGCCTGATGCGGACGGCCCTGGTGCTCTCGGGCGGCATCGCGCTGGGCGCGTTCGAGGCCGGGCTGTGCGCGGCGCTGGAGGCGGCGGGCAGCCCGCGCCCGGGCTGGCTGGCCGCGTCCTCGGCGGGCGCCATCAACGCGGCGATCCTCGCGGGCAACCCGCCTGAGCGGCGCGTGGCGCGGCTGCGGGAATTCTGGGACTCGGTCGCATCGGCGCCGGCGCCCGCGGCGTTTTTGCCGCCCGGCTTTCCCTTCAGCCTGGCGGCGGTCCCGCTGCGCCGCGCCGGCCACGATGCCGCCGCCTTGCAGACCCTGCTGCTCGGCCGGCCGGGGCTGTTCCTGCCGCGCCACTGGGCCGGCTTCCTGCCGCAGGACGGCGCCGCGCTGCACGACCTCGCGCCCCTGCGGCGGCGCCTGCCGGAGCTGGTGGATTTCGCGCTTCTCAATGCCGGCGCGCCGCGCCTCAGCGTGGTGACGACCGACCTGACGAGCGGCGAGCGCGTGGTGTTCGACACGGGGCGCGGAGACCGGATCGGGCCCGAGCACATCGTGGCCGCCTGCGGCCTGCCGCCGCTCTTCGCGCCGTCCAGGGTCGAGGGCCGGCTGCTCGGCGATGGCGGCCTCTCCGCCAACACGCCGCTCGACCTGGTGTTCGACACGGACGACACCTCGCCGGTGCTGTGCCTGGTGGCGGAGCTGTTCGCCGCCTCGGGCCAGGTGCCCCGCTCGCTGAGCGATTCGCTGTCCCGGGCCGGGGACCTGGCCTTCGGCAACCAGACCCAGCGCATCCTGGAAGGGCAGGGAAGGGCGCTGCGGCTGCGCGCCGCGCTGCAGGCGGTGGCGGAGCGGCTGCCCGCCGGGCTGCGCGCCGATCCCGCGCTGGCGCCCGCCCTGGCCGCCGCGGCCGGCCCGGGCGCCGCCACGGTGGTGCGCCTGGGCTACCACGCCACGCCCGAGGATGCCGGGCCCGGCAAGCTGTTCGACTTCTCCGCCGACAGCCTCGCGCGCCGCTGGCGGGCGGGGGAGGCGGGGCTGCGCGCCGCGCTGCGCCTCCTGGACGAGGCGCCGCCCGCCGCGCCGGGGCTGACGGTGCATGAGGTGGCGGCCTGAGGCGGCGCGCCCCCGCTCGACGCCCGCGCGCGGAGGCGGCAGAGAGGCGGGATGCAGAGCGAAGACCCCTCCCTCCTTCCGCCCCTGGCCAGCGGCGCCCCGGCCGAGACGCCGGAGGGGCTGCTGGCCCGCCTCGCCGCCCTCGGCATCGCCGCCGAGACGGTGCATCACCCGCCGCTGCACACCGTGGCGGAGAGCAAGTCGCTGCGCGGCAGCCTGCCCGGCGCCCATGCCAAGAACCTGTTCCTGCGCCCCCGCGAGGCCGGCCCTTTCATCCTGGCCGTGCTGGAGGAGGACCGGCGGCTCTCGATCAACGCGCTGCTGCGGCAGCTCGGCGCGCCGCGCGGCCAGCTCGCGCCGCCCGAGGCGCTGTGGGCGGAGCTCGGCGTGCGGCCGGGCTCGGTGACGCCCTTCGGGCTGGTCAACGCGCGGCCCGGCCGGGTGCGGGTGGCAATCGACCGCGCGCTGCTGGAGGGGGTGGAGCGGGTGCATTTCCATCCGCTGGTGAACACCGCCACCACCGCCCTGGCGCCGGACGGCCTGCTGCGCTTCCTGCGCGCCCTCGGCCACGCGCCGGAGGTGCTGGACCTGCCTCCGCCCGCGCCGGCCGGTTGAGGCGGCGCGGGGAATTCAGGCTCCCGCCTTGCGCCGGAGCCCGACCGGCGCATCTATGGCAGGCAGGAAGACCGGAGCTGGTGCCCCCATGGATACGATCCTCGACCCGAACCGCCCCAACCCTGCCGCTGCTGGCGGTGCCGACATCATCAAGGATGGCGATGCCAAGTCCTTCATGCAGGACGTGGTGCAGGCCAGCCGCGAAGTCCCCGTGCTGGTGGATTTCTGGGCGACCTGGTGCGGACCCTGCAAGCAGCTGACGCCGGCGCTGGAGAGGGCGGTGACCGCCGCCCAGGGCCGCGTGCGCCTGGTGAAGATCGACATCGATCAGAATCGCGGCCTGGTGCAGCAGCTGAGCCAGATGGGCCTGCCGCTGCAATCCGTGCCGACGGTGGTGGCCTTCTGGCAGGGCCAGATCGCCGACCTGTTCCAGGGCGCCCTGCCGGAATCCGAGCTGAAGAAGTTCATCGAGACCCTGCTGAAGGCGGCCGGCGGCCAGATGCCGGCGGCCGACCTGCTGGCCGAGGCCAAGCAGGCCACCGAGGAGGGCGACCACCAGACGGCGCTCGAGATCTATGCTGCCGTGGCGCAGCAGGAGCCGGAGAATGCCGAGGCGCTGGCCGGCCTGGCCCGCACCCTGATGGCGATGGGCGAGGAGGAGCGCGCCCTCCAGGTGCTGGAGGCGGTGCCGGAGAAGCTGCGCAGCCATGCCGAGGTTGCCGGCGTGCGCAGCGCGCTGGAGCTGGCCGCCGAGGGCCGCAAGGCACGGGAGCGCCTGGCCGAGTTCGAGAACCGCTTGGCCGCCGATCCGGACGACCATGAGGCGCGGATCGAACTGGCGGTGGCGCTGAACGCCATGGAGAAGCGCGCCGAGGCTGCCGAGGCGCTGCTGGAGGCCATCAAGCGCGACCGCGCCTGGAACGAGGAGGCGGCGCGCAAGCAGCTGCTGAAGTTCTTCGAGGCCTGGGGCCCGATGGACCCGGCCACGGTGAAGGCGCGCCGCGGCCTCTCCACCCTGTTGTTCCGCTGAGCCCGGAGGGCCGGGCATGGACACCGACCATTCCCGGCCCGAGGCCCCGGCAGGGGAGCCGCCGGCGGAGATACCGGTGTTTCCCCTGGCGGGCGCGCTGCTGCTGCCCGGCGGCCGGCTGCCCCTCAACATCTTCGAGCCGCGCTATTTGGCCATGGTCGAGGATGCGCTGGGGCGGGGCCGGCTGATCGGCATGGTGCTGCCCGACCCGGCCAAGCCCCGGCCGCAGGGGCGCTCCACCCTCTACCGTGCCGGCTGCCTGGGGCGGATCGCCTCCTTCTCCGAGACGGGGGACGGGCGTTACCTGGTCACCCTGCTCGGCACGCACCGTTTCCGCGTGCTGGAGGAGCTGCCCGACAGCCCGCGCGGCTACCGCCGCGTGCGCGCCGACCATGCCGCCTTTCCCGCCGACGCCCAGCCCGTGTCTGACGCCGCGGTGGACCGCGAGGCGCTGCTGGCGGCGCTGCGCCCCTATTTCCAGGCGCGGCGCATCGAGGCGGACTGGCCGGCGATCGAGCGTACGCCGCCCGCCATGCTGGTGACCACGCTCTGCATGATCTGCCCCTTCGAGGAGGCGGAGAAGCAGGCCCTGCTGGAGGCGCCGGACCTGGCGGCGCGCGCCGCGATGCTGGTGGCGCTGCTGCGGATGGACAGCGCGGGCCCTGCCGCCGGCGCCGACCGCCCCAGCTGAGGTCCAGGTGCCGCCGCCACAGTTGACGGGCAGCCCCGCCGGGCGCAGGAATCCCGAGGAATGAGCACCATGAACCCTTCCGACCCCACCTCCGCCGCCCCGCCGGGTGGCCCCATCGATCCCCGCCTGCTGGAGATCCTGGTCTGCCCTGTCACCAAGGGCCCGCTGCGCTACGACCGGGAGCGCGGCGAGCTGGTGAGCGAGCAGGCAGGCCTCGCCTACCCGATCCGCGACGGCATCCCGATCATGCTGCCGGACGAGGCACGGCGCCTCGGCGGCTGATGGCGGCGCCCACCGAGATCCGCCTGCGGCGGGCCGAGCGCTGCCTCGACATCCGCTACGAGGACGGCCAGAGCTTCACGCTGCCGGCGGAATACCTGCGGGTGGAGAGCCCCTCCGCCGAGGTGCAGGGGCATGGGCCGGGGCAGAAGAAGATCGTCTCCGGCCGCCGCGCCGTGGGCATCCTGCGGATTGAGCCGGTGGGCCACTACGCCGTGCGCCTGGTGTTCGACGACCTGCACGACAGCGGCATCTATACCTGGGACTATCTCCACACGCTGGGCCGGGAGCAGGCGGAGCGCTGGGCCGCCTATGAGGCCGAGCTGGCCGCGCGGGGCCTGAGCCGCGATCCGCCCGCGCGGAGCCGCTGACGCCCGCACCTCAGAATTCCCCCCGTAGGCCAGGCCCCGCGGGGTTTTTCATGCCATCCAAATCCGGGCCTTGCCGCGAGCGCCCCGCCCCAAGGATGGAGCCTGCATGACATCCGGCCTTCCGTCGTCGCTATGGCGGGGGCTTGCCGGCCGGCGCCGGCGCTCCGGTTGCTGGGTGCCGCGCGGGTGCTGCTGTCCGGGCCCGGCACACCGGGGCCGCGTCCTCGCGCCTCGCTGAGAGCCTGCCAGAGCGGCCTGGAAGCGCGCGGACGCACCAAGCCACCGCGTGGTGGCGGTTGAGTGGCCGCCTGGGGGCGGCTTCCGCCTGCAGGCGGTGAGAAGCCGACTCGGGGCCAGGCGGCCGGAGGCGGAAGGATGGGCTGAAGCCGTCCTCCGGCTGCGCGGAGGGCAGGGGCAGCCGCCGCCTTGCGCGCGAATCCCGCTCTGCGCCGGCCCGCTCGGCAGCCAGACCTGGGCGCCCAGCCCGCCGGTTCCATGCTCATGGAGCGGGATATTGCTGCGGCCGAGGGGCCGGGTCTCCTGGTCTCAGCGGAGGGAAAGGCCCTGAATATGCAGGAACGAAGGGCGGCCCACCTTCTCTCTTCGGGGCCGCTGGCACCCGGCGCCTCGGGGGAGATCGCCGCCGGGTAGGAGATCCACGCTCAGGCGATGAAGACGGCCGGGGCTATCCTCTCCCCCTTGTAGCCGGGCGGGCTGCATCCCATCTGCGGTGACCTCTGCGGAAGAATCCCTTTGACACGGTGCGGGTGTCGT